>CAMLLE010000281.1 GCA_946480555.1 uncultured Verrucomicrobia subdivision 3 bacterium | reverse complement strand
GGACTCCGTTTGTGGAGTTGTAAGCGCCCCAGTAGAAACGGATGAAGTTGCCAGACTGATTTTCCAGGCCGTAGGTCTGGCCGTAGCCGCTGCGGGCTGCCAGCCGGATGCCGCCTTTCACCCACATCGTGAACGTCATGTTGGTTTGAGCGCTCGGCAGATTCTTCAAATCCGCACGGTAGGGCTTGTCCCAAAGATCGCCGCGGGAGCCAAGCTGCAGTCCCATGTGTGGCGAGGGGAACAACGGATAAGGTGCGGCTTCGACTCCAGGCGTGATGCGGCCAATGCTCAAGTCAGCGGTATGGACCTGGCCATTCTGGCCGTTCCAGTATTCGTACAGGGTTGGATTGTTCGTCGTGGCCGGATCATCCAGACGCCAGTAGCCGAACAGATTCGTCGGATGCGTGGCCAGGCTCAGAAGCGCAGCCGCATAGCTGCCGGCTGGCGGCACGATCACATTGAGCATTGCGCTCGCTGAATTCGTGGAGCCGTACGCATTGCTGACCAGCACGGTGTATTCTCCCGCACTTGCTTGGGTGATGGGCCCGAGAGTCAATGTGTTGGTCACCTCTGCGGTGGTTGTGGGAGAGCCGATGTTTGTGCCGGCGTGCTTCCATTGATAGGTGAACGGCGGGGTGCCGTTCACGACGACGGAGAATTGCGCCGAGGGCGATCCTGCATAACGAGACTGCGCGAGGGGCTGCGGCTGCACCGCGTAGAACGGCTTGATGCCGGGATTGATGGTGATCAATGTCTCCGGGCTGGTGACCGGACCGCCGTAGAGGTTGCTAACGGTGACGCTGTAATTGGCGGTGAATGCAGTGGTGGGGTTCACCAGGGCCAGTGTCGCATTGGTGGCATCAAGAATGGGCACGCCATTGCTGAGCCATTGGAATGACATTGGAATTGAACCGCTGTTGATGCCGGCATTCTGCGAGATGGTCACGTCCACGCCTTCGAAAACCGTGTTGGCCGGACTGCCCGTCGGCGCGCCGATGAGTTCAAAGCCGATCACGTCGCCGTAGGTCGTGCCGACGCGGATGGCATCGTATTCCAACACGCCCGTTCCATGCATCCAGACCAGGAGGTGCGTCATCACGTTCGTTTCCGTGAAGTTGTGTGTGGCCTCCCAGGTGATGTTGTTGATGTCCGGTTCGAGCGTGATGTTGGTGACGCCCCCGATCACGTTCGTATAAACCGGGGCCTTTGGCAGGTAGGCTTTGACGTCCAGGGTGGCATTGCCGCTGGTTGTGGTGGTGAGCCGTCCCACCAGCAGGCCCGCGTTGACGCCATCAAATCCCAGGTAGTTGGGCGAACCCGGATTGAGTTCGACCCGCGCGCCTGCGGCGATGTTGGTCCAATTTCCCACCGGGCCCATAGCCACGGGAAGATAAGGTCCGCTGGAATCCGAAGGGTTGTTGGGAAAACCTTCCTGAGCGAGGGTGCCGACTGACAGGTAGGTGGTATCACCAATGGGTGTCGTCTGGTCGTTGTCCAGCAGACCGGAGCGGGTGACGCCGATGCCGACAAAGTGGCTGTTGGTTTCGCCACCAGTGGAGAAGCCCACGCCAGCGGCGGTGTCACTGACGTTCCACGGGTAGCTTTTCACGATGCGCACGCTGAAGTAGTACGTCCCGTTGGCTTTGAAGTTGATGTGCGCTCCGGGAGCCAGGGGGCGTGTCGCGTAAGACTGGGAAGTGAAATTTCCGTAGATGGCGCCGGTGTTCGTGTCGGCGAGCGTGCCCAGGTTTCCGCCCGAGTTGAAATTCAGCAATCCGTTCTGGCCGGCATTGTGTCCCAGCAGGACGCCGCCGTATTGCAGATTGTCCAAGGGCCAGTCGAGGCTCCAGGTGTCCTTGTAAACGATGCCGGTGGGGACGGTGGCAACCCAGACGCTGTTGGTATCCAGTATCCCGCCCTCTCGCGGGCTGACGGACCAGCTGCCCTGCAGGCCGAGAGAGCTCGCGCCTCCACCCAAGCCTTCGATGGCGATGAAATCGCTGTTGCCAATTTTATCAAACAGTTCACGGACGGTCTGAGCGGCGTGGGATGGCGATGCTCCCATTGCCCCGGCCAATGCCAGTGCTGGGAGGAACTTTCGTATCGTGTGAGTGTTGTATTGCTTTTTCTTTTTCATGAGGTCGGTGAGGTTAAGGTTTGCGGGTAGCCGCGGTAGTAGCTGATGGTGGATCGTCAGCGCTGTGGAGGCGAAGTGATCCTTATCGCACAATCAGGGGCCGCCAACGGAAGAGGGCTGCGGATGATGGAGAGAGACACTGATTCGGCAATCGGCTTCGGCGAACGGCTGAACTCGCATGATGCTAATATTTCGCCAAGCGAACAACGCGTCACCTCGTCAAAACTAACCATTCGGGGTTGATGCTGATAGACGCGGGCTGGGTGCGAGAAACGGGACAACGCCGCAGCCTTTACCCTGCCTCAATTTTCCGCTCAGGATTTGATTGAGATCCGAAGTGTGACCTTCGTGCCGCTTTGAGCGGCGCTGTGTATGGTGAAAACTCCGCCGACTTCTTCCAGCCGCCTTCGCATGTTCTCCAGCCCGTTGCGCGAACCGGCACCGCCGGAATTATCCGGCGTGGTTTCGTTGGGAACGAGACCTGTTCCGTTGTCCTGAATGGTCAGTTCGAAGGAATGTTCGCTGAGTTTCATGACAATGGTCACTTCCGATGCCCGGGAATGTTTCACCGCGTTGTGCAACGCCTCCTTCACCGCGAGAAAAACGTTGTGGCGGATCTCGGCAGTCAAATGCCAGTCGGGAAATTGCAACGGCAGATCCAGGCGGCAGCGGATTCCAGCCGTGGCCAGCAAGTCTTGCGCGAACTTTTCCAGATAGGTCGCCAGACCTTCAATCGTGTCGTGCCGGGGATTCACCGCCCAGACGATTTCATCCATGCTGTGCGTCAACTCGCGCGCGATGTCATAAATCTTTTTCAGCCGGCTGGTCGTGCGCTCGGGGTCTGCCACCTCGTTCCGTGCCGATTCACTCATCATGGTGATCCGTGTGAGATGCGCGCCCAGGTCGTCATGAATGTCGCGCGCGATGCGGGAGCGTTCGCGTTCGATGTCGCGCTGGCGTTCCGCGCGTTCCAGCCTGCGCCGCATCCGCCGCCGCGTCTCAAACCACACTGCGCCGCTGGCACCCAGAACGATTGCGATTCCCACCAAGGTACGGAACCACGCGGTCTGCCAGAAGAACGGGAGGACTTCGAAAGCGAGGGTCGCGCCGGATTCGTTCCACACACCGTCGCAGTTGCTGGCGATCACCTGGAAGGAATATTTTCCCGGCGGAATATATGGGTAGGTGGCGACCCGTTTCGTTCCGGCTTCCGCCCAATCGGATTCCAGGCTGTTCAACCGGTATTTGAACCGCACCTTCTCCGGCGCCACGAAACTCAAGGCGGTGTATTCAAATTCAATCCGGTGCCGGCCGGGTGGAATTCTCAACGCACCCGTTGTGCCAGCTTCGGTAAACTTCCGGTCATTGACGCGCATCTGCTCAATCTTCACGGGCGGGGGCAGGGGATTGATGCTGACGCCGTTCGGATCCACCACGGCCAGTCCCTTGGCGGTGGGAAACCAGAGCCGGCCGTCGGCCGTTTTGCAGCCGGCGGACTGCGAGCCTTCGGAACACTCCAGCGTGGGCAGTCCGTCGTTGATGCCGTAAACGAGGAAGGGCACTTCGGAAACGACGCCATCGGCGCAACGGTTCAGTTCCCTCTCGCTGGCGCGAATGATGCCGCCAAAGGAACTCATCCAAAGAAAGCCGAGCCCGTCGGATTCAATGTGGCCGATGACGCCGTTCGGCAGGCCGTGCTCTCGATTCACCACCGCGAATTTCCCATTCTTGAAACGGATCAGGCCGCCGCCAAATGTTCCCGCCCACAATGCGCCATCCTCCGCGAAGTGCAGGCATTCGATGAAGTCGCTCGAAAGTCCGTCCTTCTTGAAAAATCTGCGCAAGCGCCCCTGTTCGATTTCCCAATGCACCAGTCCGTCTCCCGCGGTTCCGAACCACATCCCTCCGGATTGATCGCGCGCAATCGCACGGACGTCATCCGGGATTTCATTGAGCCTTTCCAGTTTCCCGCCGCGATACCGCATCGCGCCTTCCGAGGTGCCGATCCACAACGTTTCGTTGGAAAAAAAGAGTGCCGGGATTCCAGCGCGGACGGTTTCGAGCCCAGCCGGGATGGCAAATGTTTGTCCCTGCTGGGCGAACAGTCCGCCGCGCCAGGATCCGGCCCAGACGTTGCCGGCCGGGTCTGCGGCCAGGCTCCAGATGTAGAAGTTCGATATGCCCTCTGCGGTCAGGAAGTTGGACCACTCTCCGTCGCGCAGTCGATACAGCCCCGCGCCTTCGGTTCCGACCCACAGTGCGCCGTCGGCCGTCGGCAGCACTGAAACCACCGGGCGATGCTTCCAGTTGTCCGGAGGGGAAACCCTTTGCAATGGGCTGGGCCGGATCATGACCAGTCCCGCGCCGGTGCCGCACCAGAGGTTTTGCTCTCGGTCTTCGCAGATCGAGATCACCCAGTTCGAAGGCAGCCCGTTGGAACTGTCCAGCCGGACCGCAGGGCGGTTGGTCGGACCTGGGTGGAGCAACCGCAAGCCCGTGTCTGAAGCGCCACCTGCCAGCTCGCCGCGGGAAGTTTCGATCATCGTCGGCACGATGTTAAAATCCCACGGACCCGGGGATGGATCGGAAATCCATCTCCCATCCTTCCATTTCTGAACGGTGCCACTTTTGGCAACCCAGAAACCGCCGTCGCGCGCCGCACATATGCCCTGCACGTAAACGTTCGTTTCCAAAACCGAACTCAACTCGCCATCCTTGAGCAGCGACACCATTCCTTCGCGGTTGATCCAGACCATGCCGTCTTTTCCGCGCGCAAATGACAGCACCTGCTTGATTGGGCCGGTGGGCGGCGACAGTACCTTGCCGTCGTGGACCCGCGCCAATTCACCGATTTCATTCAGCAGCCAGACGTCGCCAGTGTTGTCGGCCGTGATGCCGTAGATTTTTCCGCCGCGCCAGGCCGCCTGCAGCGGGACGGCTTGGAACCGCTCATTCTTGAACCGGGCCACGTCACCGTTTTCGGTGCCGATCCACAGGGTGCCATCAGATTCTTCAAACAAACTGGTCACGCGGCGGCTGAGCACTGCGGGGGTGTTGTTATCGTCGA
>CAMLLE010000280.1 GCA_946480555.1 uncultured Verrucomicrobia subdivision 3 bacterium | reverse complement strand
GTTAGGCGTCGCTCCCGTGTCACGATTCTTCCCGCGAAGCCCCAGGGTAATGCCGCCGCCTGTTTCTGTCGTCCAGCCTCCGTTAGGATTGCCGGTGCCATAGATTGCGGTGATGTTCTGGTCGTATTGGATCGCCATCATGGAAGGAACGAATGCGGCGAGAGCCAATGCAGTAGCTGTTGATCTTGTCATGTTGTTTACCTTGGATTCGGTTAGACTAGCAGGCAGCTCTGTGCAAACGGCAGGCCAATCAACGTCGAGAAGCGCGATCCAATGTCTAATCCTCAATGGTTGCGCGGGAATCTCCTCCAAAAAAGTTACTCACAGGCCACAGCTGCTCCCCATGGCATGGCTCAAACGTAAATTTCTCCGACCCATTTAAGCGACTACTGCCCCGCGCCATCCGCCCCGCCACCGTCCAGGTCGATCAGAATGTCTCGCGGTTCGGCGCCTTTACTTGGGCCGACGATGCCGCGGTTTTCAAGTTCGTCCATGATGCGCGCGGCGCGGGTATAGCCGAGCCGCAAGCGACGTTGCAGAAGCGAAACGCTCGCCTTTTGTTCCGTGCGAATGACTTCAATGCACTGCTCAATGAGCGATTCATCTTCATCCGAGCCGCCTTCACTTTCGTTGAAACTGCTCGCGGGCTTTTGCAGTTGCTGATGAATCTCCACTTCGTAACTGGGCTTCGCCTGCTTGGCGATGAAGTCCACCACGCTCTGGATTTCCTGGTCGGTGATCAACACCCCTTGCGCGCGGATCAATTTTGCCGAACCGGGAGGCAGGTAAAGCATGTCTCCTTTTCCCAGCAATTTATCCGCGCCCATCGCGTCGAGAATCGTGCGCGAATCCACCTTCGCCGCCACCTGGAACGCAATGCGCGCCGGGATGTTCGCCTTGATCACGCCGGTGATGACATCGACGGACGGGCGTTGCGTGGCGACGATGCAATGAATGCCAGCCGCGCGAGCCATCTGCGTGATGCGCGCGATCGCCATTTCCACATCGGCAGGCGCGACCAGCATCAGGTCCGCGAGTTCGTCGATGATTACGACGATGTAGCTGAGCTTCTCGGGAATGACGATGTCGTCCTCGCGCGGAACGACGATTTCCTCGTCCACTTCCACCGCGAAACCTTCGGCCCCCGGCTCCACTTTTTCCTTTTTCGCCATCAACGGCAGTTCGGGTTCCTGCTGCGGCAACGGCTTGTTCTTTGGGCGTGAATTGAACGAAGCGATGTTGCGCACGCCAACCTTGGCAAAGATCTGGTAACGTTTCTCCATTTCGTTCACCACCCAGCGCAAAGCGAGAATCACCTTCTTGGGATCGGTGACGACCGGCACCACGAGATGCGGCAGCGAATTGTATTGCTGCAGTTCGACGACCTTCGGATCGATCATCACGAAGCGCAGTTGATCCGGCGAAAACTTGTAGAGCAGCGATGCGATGATCGAGTTGATGCAGACCGATTTGCCGGAGCCGGTGCTGCCCGCGATGAGGCAGTGCGGCATTTCCGCGAGGTCGGCTATGATCGGATGCCCGTAAACGTCCTTGCCCAGCGCGAGCGGAATGCGCGCCTTGCTGTTGCGCCATTCCTCAGACTCCAGCAAGTCGCGCATGATAACCTTGGTCTTCACCAGGTTGGGAACTTCGATGCCAACGGAACTTTTGCCCGGAACCGGCGCGAGAATGTTGATGCGTTCGGCCTTCAGCGCCGCGGCCAGGTTGTTGTTCAGGCCCTGAATTTTCTCCAGCTTCACGCCCGGAGCCGGATGCAATTCGTAACGCGTGATCGTGGGGCCCTTCGTGATGTCGCCCAGCGAAACTTCAATGTCGAATTGCGCGAGCGTCTGTTGCATCAAACGCGCGTTGGCCATCAACTCTTCCTTGGATTCGGTGGGCTTCACCGTCATGTCCGGGTGCTGCAGGAAATCCATCATCGGCAGCTGGTAATTGCCAATGATTGGAGTGGACGCAACGGTGATCGGCTTTGGCTTCTTCGGTTGAAGCTTTGGCTTCGGCGGCGCGGGCACGGGCGCACTGCCATCGGCAAACGTAACCACCGGTTCCGATTTCGCCTCTGCGGATTTCTCGCCGGCCTTGGCTGCAAGCGCTTCGGACTTGGGTTCTGCGCTCCTGCCCAGAATGTCCGCCGTGCTTGCCGCGGCGATCTCCTTCGCTGTGATGACTTCGCCTTCCTCAGCTGGCTCAACGGCTGGCTCAGGCTTCTTGCTGCGAGCACCGGGTTTCGATTGCGGCACGCTCAGGTCGCGCACCGTCGGCTCGGGAACCGGCTGAAGATCTGCGCCCAATCCAGGCTTGGCCTTCTCGACCTCGTCCTGCAGTTTCTTCGCCTGGCGCTGGAGATCGCGCGCTTTGCGCTCGAGCGCGACTTCGTCTTCATCGCCAGCGGGCAACCCTCGATTCTGCCACGCGGCCCGAACCCATTCGCCGAGCCGAAAATTGGTCAAAATTAACAGGCTGATTACTGCCATCGTCGAATAGGCAATCGCCGCGCCGACGGAGCCAAGCATCCAGAACAACCAGGTGTAACTGAGGTAACCGAGCCAGCCGCCAACGCTCACCGAGCCGATCGCGTGACACGCGCGTGTCATGAGCGGATTGGAATTTCCCAAGTGCAGGAGACCCGTCAGCGCAATGACGAGCGAAGCGGCGCAGATGTTCGACCAGAGACGGCGGCTCACCAGGTATTCCAGCCAGCCAAACAAATAGGCGACGCCAAACGCCGCGAGCAAAGGAGGCAGCAAGTATCCGGCAAGACCAAACAGCCAGAAAGAGCGCCAGGCGAGGTAGGCGCCGAAAGGTCCAATCCAATTCTGCTGCGGCTGCTTCTCGCCGTAGCGGAGAAACTCGATGTCATCGCGGCTGAAGGACAGCTGGGAAACCAGCAGCAACAACGCCAGCGCGAGCAGTGCGACTCCAACGATGTCGTTGAATCCGCTGTGCGTTGAGCTGCTGTCCGTCGATGCCTTTCGTGCCATTGGCCCAATCTAGGAACCGTGTTCTGAACTTCCAAGTTCCAATTAAACTGCGGCCAGATCGATTCCCGCCTCAGCCCTCGGCACCGTGTTTTGAATCCGCTCCCAGGCAGGCGTCCGCCAAAAAGGTGTCAGCTTGCAGCGGCAGCTCAAACGCACCAAGCTGGGGTCCATGATGCCGCCCATCAGCCAGTTCAAACGATTCGACGTTCGCGACATGATTAACAGCGGTGTCGAGCCTTTTCCGGAGATCTACAAGCGCGTTTCGAAACTCAAACCGGCGGAAGGTTTGATTGTCATCGCGCCATTCCTGCCGTCACCTTTGGTGGAACGGCTCGGCAGCGAAGGCTTTGCTTCCAAAGTGGAGCGCGCCGGAACCGGCGGCTGGATGGTTTACTTCTGGCGGGACGAAACCTGATCCGGGTCTCCTGGCGCGATTGCCGGGGGGAACAACAAGAAGCGAACGAAAGCGCGAGGCCTTCGTTCGCTTTTGCGAAAGTTCCGATTCGCTAAACCAAGCCTTCCAACACGTGCGGAAGACGTTCCAGACTGCGATGCAATGAGGCCCGGGCGATCGCCTGGTCGGCTTCGAGCTTGTTCGGGAACAACACCTGCCAGCCCGTCGCAGACATGCATTGCTCGGTGGTCACCGCCTGATAGTTGCCGCTGCAGCCGATGTTCGCATTCCGCATCATCAAATCCGCAATTTGCACGGACGCGATGATGGGCGCGAATTGCGGCGCCTTTTCGGGGCAATGATGGTAGCGGGCGGAATTCACCATCAGTTCCGGCAGATGATGCCGTTCCATATACAGTGCGCCGAGTTCCGCGTGGTCGATGCCGAGAATCTGGTTTTCGAGATCAAGCAGGTTCTGTTCGCCCAGTTGCGCCTGGCGGTTGATCTCCGCGAAATGATCCGGGAAGCTGTAAGCCATCACGATTTTACCCACGTCGTGAACCAGTCCCGCAACGTAATCCGATTCGTCAGCCGGAGCTTCGACCGCGCTGTAGATTTCCCGGCTGAGAATCGCGGTGCCGATGCAGTGCTGCCAGAATTCGCGCCACGGGAAATTGCATTTCCCGGAGAGCTTCTGGAAATCCTCGATGATCGGCGTCACCGTCGTGAGCTGGCGAATCTGGCGGATGCCCAGATAGAAAACCGCTTCCTCGATGCTGTTCACCGGCGTGGTGAGACCGTAATAGACGGAGTTCACCAGGCGCAGCAATCGTGAAGTGAGACTCGGATCGCGGCGGATGATTTCCGAGATTTGGGCGGAGAACCGTTGCTCGGCGAAGATCAAACCCTGGAGCGCCTTGTTGATGCTGCTCAAGGAGGGCAGCGACGGGCAAAGCTCCAACCGGGTATTGATCTCCTTCGCGTCCAGCCGGCGCAAAGTGTGGTTGGTCAATACAGTCATCATGGTTGGTTCCATTGCAATACGCCTCTAGTCATCGGCGTGGATCGCAAGGGCTTGAGCGCAAACAATTGGGGAAGATTGAAATCCGACCGCGGTCGTCGTGAGCCAACCTCCCGTGGTCGCAGAACGCCAGTCAGCAGGCTTTGTGGATTGACCTTACTGAAAACAGCTTTCCTTCCACCACCGTGCCGCCTCCAACAACGTTCATTGCGGTAAAAGAATTTGTCTTTTCGCCATTCTAGCGTTAAATCAGCGCTCCCTGATGAAAGCTCTCGCCACTTTGCTGCGCACTCCGGACCGCCGGATCGTGGCAATTGCTGCAGTGATTGTTTTCCTCGATCAAGTCACGAAAGCGCTGGTGCTGAAGTTCCTCGGGTATCAGGAGGAACGCGTCATCGTGGAGAACCTATTCAAGTTCGTTCACTGGGGGAACACCGGCGCGGCGTGGAGCATGTTCAAGGGAAACAACCTCCTGCTCGCCATCATCGCCGTCGCGGCGCTGGTCATCTTGTATTTCACCCGGCGGCATTTCGATTCACGAACCATGCTCGGCCAGATTGCGTTCGGTATCATTGTCGGCGGAATTGTTGGGAACCTCATCGATCGCCTCATTTGGGGTCACGTGATCGACTTCCTCTATTTCTACACGGAGATCGGCGGGAAGTTCTACGACTTCCCCGCTTTCAACATCGCCGACACGGCCATCTGCACCGGCGTGGGACTGGTGTTCATCCTGACTTGGCGAACGGAGCGCCATTCGAAAGTCACCGAAGCGAATTCTCCCAAGCC
>CAMLLE010000279.1 GCA_946480555.1 uncultured Verrucomicrobia subdivision 3 bacterium | reverse complement strand
CGCGCGAAGCGTCCGCTTACGCCGATTATCAATCGTCGCGTTCCAACCTGGCGCTTGCGCCGGCGCAGTTGATCGACATCCAGCCGATCGGTCTGCCGCCGTTCGCGGTGCATGGCGAGATGCCGGAGATCGCGCAGCTGTTTTCGAATGGCAACGCCGCGTTCGTGGCGAATGTCGGAACATTGATCGAGCCGGTGCAGAACCGCGCGCAAGTGGAGCAGAATCTCAAGCGGCTGCCGCTTGGCCTCTACTCGCATTCGGATCAGATCGAGCAATGGCAGACGAGCGTGCCGCATTCGCGCAGTGGCATCGGCTGGGGCGGACGAATGGCGGACCTGTTGAAGGAGCTGAACGCGAATCAGGTTGTGCCGATGCAGATTTCGCTCGATGGCAGCAACGTCTGGCAGACCGGGAACAGCGTGGCAGAATATTCCATCACGCCGAACGGCGCCACGGCGTTGAACGGCTACAACGCGGCCTGGCAGCAGTATCAGGATTTGCAGAACGCGCTGAGCGCCGCGGTGGACAGCCAGCTCGCGCAGCAATATTCCAACTTGCTCTGCCAGACATTCAACACGCGCAAGAAGCAGGCGCTGGATGCCTATCAGGTTTTTGCCGCCGCGAGCGCGCCGGCATTGCCAGGCGGAGTGACCTTTCCGGCCACTTACCTCGGCCAGCGACTCGCGATGGTGGCGAAGGCGATTCAAGGGCGCGCCGCGATGGGGACGACGCGCCAGACATTTTTCATCCAATGGGGCGGGTGGGATCATCATGGCGAAGTGCTCGAAGCCCAGTCGGCCATGCTGCCGCAAGTGAGCGCCGCGATTGGAGCATTCTATCAGGCGCTTGTCGCTCTCGGCGTGCAGAACAACGTGACGCTGTTCACGACGTCCGATTTCGGGCGAACGCTTACCAGCAATGGCCGCGGATCGGATCACGCCTGGGGTGGCAATCAACTGGTCGTTGGCGGCGCAGTGAAAGGCCAGCGAATCTATGGACAGTATCCGTCATTAGCGGTGAATCCAGATTCCGGTCCGGAAGTGAATCCGTTGGACACCGGGCGCGGGCGGTTCATTCCGACGACCAGCTGTGATGAGTTCTTCGCGGAGCTGGCGTTGTGGTTGGGGGTGTCGCCAGGCAGTCTGCCGCTGGTGCTGCCGAACATTGGAAACTTCTACAGTGTAAACAGCGCCGAACCGCCGATCGGTTTTTTGCTGTAGCTTCCATCGGCTGGAGGGTCGGCGTGTGGGGTGCGTGGCAATTTCATCAAACTTTTTGGCAGCCGTTTGCCGGGTGGGTTCTTGACGGGCCACGGGCGCTGCGGCGATCAAATAGAGCATGAATTTCCGGCTCGGATTCCTGCTGACCCTGCTCCTTTTCTCAGCGCGCGCCGGTTTTGCTGAAGCCGGCCCGCCGCCGAACGACGTTGAAGCTGCTTACGAACGCACGATCCAGGAACGCGCGGAACGCATCGCGTCCACATTGTCGCTGACGAACATTGGAACCGTTCAACGCGTCCAGCGCTTGATCGCGGAGCAGTACCGGAGTTTGCGATCGGTTCACGATCCGCGCGATGCCGCCATCGCAGACGCGAAAACCAACAGCACCAATTCCCAAGCGTCCATTCAGCAAATCCAGTCCGAAGCGAAGTCGAAGCTCGACCGGCTCCACACCAATTTTCTCGCGCAACTGGCCGCCGAGTTGACGCCCGTTCAGATCGATCAGGTGAAAGACGGGATGACGTTCGGCGTGTTGAATGTGACATGGAACACTTACATGAAGATGTTCCCGAACCTGAACGAGGAACAGAAAGCGCAGATTCGCGCGTGGCTGGTGGAAGCCCGCGAACTGGCGATGGACCAGGGCACGGCGCGCGAGAAGCACGCCGTGTTTGGAAAATACAAGGGCCGGATCAACAATTTTCTCTCGAAGGCGGGCTACGATCTGAAGAAGGCTGAGCAGAACCTTCGCAAGTAACCAGCAACTGACGCCGCAGCGTCCGATTCACAACCGACATGAAGAAGCAAATCTCAATTCTTGATTCGGCACTTGCCTTCGCCCTCTGCAGTGCCGTCGCGCACGCGCAATATCCCACGATCACGAGCGCCGTGAAAGCGGATGCCGACGCGCGCAAGGCGGCGGCGGATCGGCGTTCGGACGAGGCGTTTGCGCATGCGCAGACTGCGATGAAGGAATGGGCAGCCAAAGGCAAACCCTATCTGCCGGGCGCCAAAGAACCTGGCGATCTGCCGCAGGCGAAGATTCCTGCATTTCCCGGCGCATGGGGCGGCGGCATGTATTCCTTCGGCGGGCGCGGCGGAAAGGTTTTTGTCGTCACGAATCTGAACGATCGCGGGCCGGGCAGTTTTCGCGAAGCTCTCGAAGCCGGAGGACCTCGCATCGTTGTTTTCAATACGGCCGGCATCATCCGGCTGAAGGAGCGCATTCGCGTTCGCGCGCCTTACATCACGATGGCTGGCAACACGGCGCCTGGCGACGGCGTGTGCGTCGCGGGCGACACGGTTGAACTGGAAACGCACGATGTGGTGATTCGTCACATCCGTTTTCGGCGGGGCGAGACGTGGGTGGGCGATCGCAATGATTCCATCGGGGGCAATCCCGTGGGCAACATCATGATCGATCATGTTTCTGCGAGTTGGGGCCTGGATGAGAACATGTCGATGTACCGCCACATGTATGAGCCGCCCGGCAGCACGACGGCGCTAAAGCTGCCGACGGTGAACATCACCATTCAGAACTCGATCTTCAGCGAGTGCCTGAACACGTACAACCACTCGTTCGGCAGCACGATTGGCGGCTGGAACAGCACGTTCCATCGCAACCTTTGGGCGAACAATGCCGGCCGCAATCCAAGCGTCGGCATGAACGGCGATTTCACTTTCGTGAACAACGTTCTCTTCAACTGGAAGCATCGCACGGTCGACGGCGGCGATCACACGAGCTATTACACCATCATCAACAATTACTTCAAACCCGGCCCGGCAACGCCGTCGGACGAGCCAGTTTCATATCGGATTCTCAAGCCCGAATCGCAGCGCAGCAAAACGGTTGTGGACAATTTTGGGAAGGCTTACGTGGCGGGGAACGTGGTGGAAAGAAATGAAAAGGTAACGGCAGACAACTGGGCCGGTGGCGTGCAACCAGAGTCCGCCGGACCGCGTGAGCGCGCGCTGGAAGCAATTCGGACGAATGCGCCGTTTGCGCATGCACCCCTGGATATTGTCTCAGCGCAACGAGCTTATGAATTGGTTCTGGCCAACGCCGGCGCGACCCTGCCCAAACGCGATCCCGTGGATGAACGCATCATCGAAACGGTGCGCACCGGCAAAGTGACTTCGCGCGCTGGCGCCGCCATTCGCGAGCAGTTGAGTCACGCCGGTTATTCGGAGAAGACCATCGATGAGTTGATCAAAGGTGTGGAGGTTGGATTGATCACTGATCCCAATCAGGTTGGCGGTTATCCGGAGTACAAAGGTGCACCTTACCAGGATTCCGACAACGACGGCATGCCGGACGATTGGGAAAGCCGTCATGGATTGAATCCCAAAGACACAACCGATGCTTCGAAAGACCTCAACGGCGACGGCTACACGAACATTGAGGACTTCATCAACGGCCTCGATCCGCGCGCGAAGAAGGTCGATTGGGCGGACTTGAAGAACAACGTGGATCGGCGGAACAAGGGATGACGCAGACACGAGCGGGCGGACTTCACAGGCTTGTTTCCCAACCACGGATGAACACAGATGTACACGGATGAGATCCGGTCAAAGGTTTCAGGGAGCGTGGGCGTCTCGCCTGTGTCATCCGGCGTCTCGCCGTGTGTTTTCTCGGCCGAAGGCAGCTCTGTGACGGGGGCAGCCGTTTGCGCAAAGCCAGTCGGCGGGACGCCGAATTGTGCGTGGATTTTATTCGCGGTTGTTCTCTTTCTTTCCTTCGTTGCTGGATTGTTCGCTTCCCAGTCTTTCGCTGCGACCGCCGACTTGAAGCTCTGGTATGAACAACCCGCCGCGAAATGGACCGAAGCGCTGCCGATCGGCAACGGTCGCATGGGTGCAATGATCTTTGGCGGCATCACGAACGAACGCGTGCAGTTCAACGAAGACACGCTCTGGCGCGGCGAACCTCACGATTACGTTCGCGATGGAGCAGGGGAGCAACTGCAGACGATCCAGAAGCTGATCTTCGAAGGCAAGGCTTCCGCGGCGGCGGAGATCGCGCGCGAGAAGTTTCTGAGCGATCCCGTCCGCCAGCTGCCCTACCAGCCGTTTGGCGATTTGCGGATTGAATTTCCCGGCCACGAATACGCGGACGACTACCGGCGGGAACTGGATCTGGATTCGGCCATCGTCCGCACCATCTATCGCGTCGATGAGGTTGGCTACGTTCGTGAAGCCTTCGCCAGTTATCCAGATCGCGCAGTCGTGCTGCGCTTTGTGGCGGATCATCGCGGGCGGCTGAGTTTTGCGCTGGGCATCGACAGCCCGCACACAAACTGGCAGGCGCACGCGCTCGGACCAGACACACTGGCGCTGGTGGGAAATGTTCACACTGGCGGATTGCAGTTCGACGCGCGCGTGAAGGTCGTTCCAACTGGCGGCAAAGTTCGAACCAGCGATCGCCGCATTCACGTTGAGAACGCCGATTCCGCGGTGGTTTATCTGACCGCGGCGACGAGTTTCAGGAACTTCCTCGACATCAGCGCCGACCCCGCGCCGCGGGCTGCGCACGATCTGGAGCGCGTTTCGCGCAAGCCGTTTTCTGAGGTTCGCGCCGATCACATTGCCGATCATCGATCCTTGTTTCGGCGCATGGATTTGCATTTGGGGCGCACGGATGTCGCAGATTTGCCGACCGACAAGCGCCTTCAGCAGTTGAAGACGAACGGAATTGCTGCCGATCCCGCGCTCGCCGCGCTGCACTTTCACTTCGGCCGCTACCTGCTCATCGCCAGCAGCCGGCCGGGCACGCAGCCGGCGAATCTGCAGGGTGTCTGGAACGAGCTGCTCAACCCGCCGTGGGAGAGTAAGTACACGACGAACATCAATTACCAGATGAACTACTGGCCCTCCGGCCCGGCCAACCTCGCCGAGTTGTTCCTCCCCGCCGCGCGCCTCAACCTCAGCGTCGTCGAGCCTGGCCGCAAAACCGCCAAGGAATGCTTCAACGCCCCCGGCTGGATGCTCGCCGT
>CAMLLE010000278.1 GCA_946480555.1 uncultured Verrucomicrobia subdivision 3 bacterium | reverse complement strand
GTGGAAATCCTGAACGACCGGTCGCAATCCATCCGTGAATCGGTGCGCGAAGTTCAATTCACGCTGATGCTCACGGTTTGCCTCGTGGTGATGGTGATCTTCCTCTTTCTGCGCAATCTTTCCGCCACAGTGATCCCGAGCCTCGCATTGCCGATGTCGATTGTCGGCACGTTTGCGGCCATGTACCTGTTCGGCTACAGCGTGGACAACCTCTCGCTGATGGCGCTGACGCTTTCGGTCGGCTTCGTGGTCGATGACGCGATCGTGATGCTGGAGAATATCGTGCGTCATATTGAGAACGGGGAGCCGCCATTAGAAGCGGCGTTGAAGGGCGCGCGCGAAATCGGGTTCACGATCATTTCGATGACATTGTCGCTCGCGGCGGTGTTCATCCCGGTGCTGTTCATGGGCGGGATCGTGGGCCGGCTGTTGCACGAGTTCGCGGTGACCATCGCAGTGGCGGTTTTGCTGTCGGGTTTCGTTTCGCTGTCGTTGACGCCGATGTTGTGCAGCCGGTTCGTGCGTTCAGCGCATGGCCGAAAGCATGGGCGGATCTACGCCGCTTCAGAACGTTTCTTCGAAGCATTCCATCGTGCTTACGACCGCTCATTGCAGGCTGTGATGCGGCACCGGGTTGCCACGATGCTGTTGTCGCTGGTGGTGTTGGTTGCGACGGTGTGGTTGTTCGTGGTGGTGCCGAAGGGCTTCTTCCCGGTGGAAGACACGGGCCAGATTTTCGGTTCAACGGAAGCGGCGCAGGACATTTCATTCGAAGCCATGCGCGAACGGCAGCTGGCGGTGGCGGAGATCATCAGCAAAAACACGAACGTGCTGAATTTCATGTCGTCGATTGGCGCTGGCGGGCCAAACGCGACGGCCAACAGCGGCCGCATCTTCATGCGCCTGAAGCCGCGGGCGGAACGGGATCTGAGCGCCGAGGAGATTATACAGGAACTGCGCCCGCAACTGGCCGCGGTGCCGGGCATTCAGGTTTATCTGCAGGTGCCCCCGCTGATCCGCATGGGCGGACAATTGTCGAAGGCCCTTTACCAGTTCAGTCTGCAAAGCACCGAGATGGATGAGTTGCGCGAGTGGGCACCGCGCGTGATGGAACGGATGGCGGACCTGCCCGGATTTCAGGACGTGACGAGCGATCTGCAGCTCTCGAATCCGCAGTTGAACGTGGAGATCGACCGCGACAAGGCCGCTGCGGCCGGCGTCACGGTGGAGCAGGTTGAGAACGCGCTGTTCAATGCCTACGGCCAGCGACAGGTGTCCACGATTTATGCGGACGTGAACACGTATTGGGTCATCCTCGAAGCCGAACCGGAATTTCAAAACAATCCTGAAGCGCTGTCGAAGCTTTACGTCCGGTCTCGAACCGGAAATCTCATTCCACTTGGCGCGGTTGCCACGCTCCGGCGCGATGTGGGCCCGATGACGATCTCCCACGTCGGTCAGCTTCCCGCGGTGACAATTTCCTTCAATCTCGCGCCCGGGGTTCCGCTGGGTTCAGCGGTGGATCAGGTGCGAAGCTTGCAGGAAGAGCTGCGGTTGCCCGCGACCATCACCGCCAGCTTCCAAGGTTCGGCGCAGGTGTTTCAATCTTCGGTTCAAGGCCTCGGCGTGTTGCTGCTGATGTCGATTCTGGTCATCTACATCATTCTCGGGATTCTCTACGAAAGCTTCATTCACCCGCTCACGATTCTTTCCGGCCTGCCTTCAGCCGGGTTTGGGGCCTTGTTGACGCTGATGTTGTTTGGCTTGGATTTGAACATCTATGCGTTCGTCGGCCTGATCATGCTCGTGGGCATTGTGAAAAAGAACGCCATTATGATGATCGATTTCGCGCTCGACGCGCAGCGTGAAGGCAAGCCGCCGGCGGAAGCGATTTACCAGGGCTGCCTGCTGCGGTTCCGTCCGATCATGATGACCACGATGGCGGCGTTGATGGGCACGTTGCCGATCGCGCTTGGCCACGGCGCGGGCGGGGAAGCGCGGCGACCGCTCGGCTTGGCGGTGGTGGGCGGATTGGTTGTGTCGCAGCTTCTGACGCTTTACATCACGCCGGTGATTTACCTCTACATGGAATCGTTTCAAACGTGGCTGCGGCGAAAGCTCGGACGCCGGGAGTCTGTGCCGCTTACGAACACGGCTTCAGCCCAAAGCTGAGCCGCGGAACCCGTGGAAGGCGGTGTGACCAGTCTGGAAACGCTTCCTGAGCAGCCGCGGTTTTGGGCATGTGGGTGGTTGCCGCGACGGAAGGCGCGCGTTCCGGGAGATTGGCAAGGTGCAAAATAGATGCCCGGCAGAGAAACGAATGCCGGTGCGGCTGAGCTTGGCGTCCGGAATTACCATCAAAAATGTTTCCAGCTCAATTGCCGCACCGGCATTCCTCAATCCGCTGCCCGCCACAACATCTCCCCGCAGATTGGTTGAGCAGGTGGCAAAATGTTGCATCGCCCCTTGAGCCCCCTGCGAACATCTCCCCATGCCACCCACTCGGTGGTATATACGTTTCATTTTTCAAAACCTTTCAGAATATTTTCAGAAACTTGAAATTATTTTTAATAGTCGGCGATGTTCGCTCAGGAAGAACGATCAGGAACCAGATCTGGACCGTATTTACCGGCTGGTGGTAAGGCCAATGACACCTGCCACCGCGATCAACCCTCCCACCATGGAACGCAGCGAAGGTTTCTCGCCATCAATAACATACGACATCGGAATCACGACAATCGGGGATAGCGCGATGATTGGCAGAACGATTCCGGTGGGGGTGGTTTCGAACGCCCATTGCATGCAGCTCACGCCGAGGGTTTGACCGGCAAGACTGTTCAAAACGACCCAAAACCAGACTTGGCGCCACTTTTCCCGCGCGGAATCCGGGGGACAGAAGCCCTCCTGGAAATCTTGCTTCAGCGCATGACGCTTCACGATTAACAGCGAAATACCGGAAACGATGCATCCGGCCAGGACGCGCTGAAACCCGGCGGTGATCGGGTGAATTGTTTCACCGACTTCTTGAAGCACCGCGTAAGCTTTGCGGCTGAAGACCGCGCCGCCAGCGCCGCCGATTGCAGCGAGAACCCCAGCGGTTAGCCCGATAAGCCGTTCCCGCGCTGGAAGATGCAGATGTTCCTTCGGCGCGAGGGCCAGCGCTACGCCACCCAACGTGACAGCGCCAAATAACATCTGCATGCCCGTTATTTTGGTTCCCAGCCATAACCACTCGATCAACGCCGCGATGGGCGCGGTGAGACATTGCACGAGGAGCAACGTCAATCGCGGTCCCAACCGGGGCAGGGCTTGAAAATAGGCCACGTCGCCCAATCCGATTCCCAGCAAACCGCTGATCAGAAACATCGTCAGCCCCGCGCTTTCCAATCCGTGCCCGACGCTGAATCCCCAAATCGCCAGAAAGAGGGTGGCGAAAGCGATCCGCCAGAAGTTCGCCTCGGTTCCGCCGATCAACTTGGCAGATCGATGCCCGCAAATCGCGGACAACGAAAACAGGATGGTTGTGAGGAACGCCGCGAACACGCGCGGAGTGTTGCAAACGCAATGCCGAGACGCGAGCAGCGGATTGACCTGTGGGGAGTTGGACGGTTCAGGAACAAACGCGTCCTTCATGCCTCACACCGTTGGAACACCGGAGCAGTTGTCGTTGGCTGCGCCGATCCCTTGATGCCACCACTCATCAAAAATATGGTCGGAGCACGGCGCAGCGGGCTCATTCGCTCGCTCGCCGTTATTCTGGTTTTCACCGGTGCGACCGGAATCGCCCTGTTTCTCAACGCTTGCGCGACGTTCAGCCTGCCGGTGGTCACGGCTCCCAAGATTGAAGGCGCCACTTTCGTCGGCAATCGCGCGTGTCTGGATTGCCACACCAACCATGTTCGCGGATTCGACTTCAATCCGCATTCGCGCGTCCAGGTGACCGGCACGGACAAGCGTCAGGAAACGGGTTGCGAAGCGTGTCATGGTCCCGGCAGCAAACACATTGCGGCTGGCGGCGGACGCGGGAAGTTTATTGTGAACCCGGGGCGTCAACCGGACGCCTGTTTCCAATGCCACATCGAGACTCACGCGGAATTCAACCTTCCGCAGCATCATCCCGTCATCGAAGGCCGGATGAACTGCGTGGAATGCCACGATCCGCATGGGGGAGACATGATGAAAAGGGCGGGCGGGCTCGCGATGGCGCGATTGAACGAGAGCTGCGCGGAATGTCATCGTGAACAAACGCGGCCGTTTGTGTTCGAACACGAAGCCATGCGCGAAGGCTGCACGACCTGTCACAACCCGCATGGTTCGCCAAATTCCAAGATGCTGGTCCAGCCCGACTCGAACCTTTGCCTGCGCTGTCACGCGCAGGTGCAAGGATCGGGGGTGCCATCCGGCGATTTCTTCATCGGCAAAATTCCGCATTCGGGCGCAATGGCCAGCGGCAGCTGCTGGGCGGCGGGCTGTCACACGGCGGTGCATGGATCGAACATTCAACCGCGGCTGCTTTACTGATGGGCACCATCCAACAGCGAAGATCGAATTCTGCAGCTGCGAATCGAGCGGCATTCCGCCGTGGATACGGGCAGTTTAAGGTTCGTTTTTCGATTTTCTTTCTGCTTGCGCCGTGCGCCCTTTCCGCCGCTCCGGAACTTCACCGCCTTCCGCCTCCTGCGACAGTTCAGGTGGATTTTGACCGCGACGTGCGGCCGGTCCTGGAACGCTCCTGTTTCCAATGCCACGGTCCCGAGCGTCCCAAGAGCGGGTTCCGATTGGACAACCGCGACGCTGCGCTGAAGGGCGGCCACAGCAATTCGGACAACGTCGTTCCGGGAAACAGCGCTGGCAGCAAGCTCATCCATTACGTGGCCGGTCTGGACGAGGAAATGATGATGCCGCCGCCGGGCAAAACGCAGGCATTGAGCGCGGAGGAAATTGCTCTGTTGCGCGCGTGGATCGATCAAGGCGCGAATTGGGGGATTGGCGCCGTTCTGCCGGAAAGTTCCGCCATCGCCACGCTGGGTTTTCGTTGGATCGGCGTGGACGGCGACAGCGCGCGCTTTCGGGAAATGACTGGATGGCGCGAGGGATTTGGCGGCGGCGTGGAGGAATTCGCGATGGAACAGCGCATCTCGCCTGACACGACGGCCAAAGCGCAAGGTCGCGTGCTGTTCCCGGAAGAAGACATCCGATTGAGACTCGGTTGGGAG
>CAMLLE010000277.1 GCA_946480555.1 uncultured Verrucomicrobia subdivision 3 bacterium | reverse complement strand
CGTATCACGTCGCGCGTTATCTTGAAGAGAAGACACCGCACATCATCACAAACTCCCTTCCCGTCGCGAACCACTTTGCTGGAGCGAATCGTTTGGAAGTCGTCGTTTCCGGGGGCGTGATCTATCCCAAGCTCGGAGTGTTGGTCGGCCCGCTCGCGGTTGAAGCGTTCACGAAGATTCATGCCGACGTCGCCATCATGGGCGGCGGCGCGATCGGCCTCGACGGCGTGTTCAATTCGCACGGGCTCTTGATCGACATCCAGCGCGCGATGATCAACGCCGCGCAAAAGGTGATTTTCTGCGTGGATCATACGAAGTTCGGCCGGCAATCCGTGCTGTCGCTGTGCGCGCTGGATGTGATCGATACAATCGTAACGGACGCCGCGGCCCCATCCGAGCTTATTGAGCAACTGCGAGGCAAGGGCGTTGAAGTTATCGTCGCCGGATAATTTTGCGTGAGGCAAGCGCCCCTCCGGTGTCTTTTCATCATGATGCTGTACCTCGTGATTTCCGCGATCATCGCTGTTCTGTTTTCCTTCACAGTCCTCGCGGGGCCGA
Source organism: uncultured Verrucomicrobia subdivision 3 bacterium (assembly GCA_946480555.1). Next base: position 4,659 of record CAMLLE010000277.1, on the reverse strand, counting down.
ATAATCCGATACACGTGCAAACACTTATCAAGGAAGTGGACGACGCAGAGAATGCCTACCTAAAGGCTCCATCGGCTGAATCGGAAAAATTGTGGAATGCGTACTCAAAACTGAACGATCGTCACTTTCAAAAGATCTTTGAAATCACGAGGCAAAATCCGGACTCGCCGGACGCATTTTCACCCCTTCAGTGGATCGCCACCAATCGCCGGATCAACATTCCCGCGCTTTGGACGAACGCCCTTGAAGCGCTCGATCTTCTATCGAAACATCACGCTTCAAACACGACTCTTGGTCCCCTATGTGGGCACATACGCCGCTTTCACGCGTGGCGTTGGAACGAAAAAGGTATAACGAATTTCCTTCATACCCTTGTTGTTGAAAATCCTAGCCGGAGCGTACGTGGAAACGCTTTGATGACGTTGGCAATATTGAGCGCCGTCAAAGCGGATGAACTCATGTTCATCGAAAGTTTGCCGGCAGCTTGCGTCGAAGATGCGGAAACGAACGATCACGCGGCAATTCAGCAAGCGGGAGGTATTGCTGCGGCCTCCGCCGAAGCTGTCGGCCTGCTCAAAGACGTTATCGAGCAGTATGGTGACTGCGATAATCTTCAGAAGGATGGAATTCGCAAATCCAAACCTACCCTGGCTGAGGAGGCTCAGGCAGAACTCTTCGAACTTACCCGCCTTTCGACAGGTCAAACCGCTCCGGAAATCTCTGGGTGCGATCTCGACAACGGCAGCCTCAAATTGAGCAACCATAGCGGTAGAATCGTGCTGTTAAGCTTTTGGGCTTCGTGGTGCGGCCCCTGTGTGGAGATGGTGGCGACAGAACGTGCCCTTGCGGAACGGATGGCTGGAAAACCCTTTTCCATTGTGGGCGTAAATGGAGATTCCAAACTCGAAGACGCGTTGAAAGCTGTGCGACAAGAAAAGATGACGTGGAAGTCTTTCTCGAGCGAAGGCAAAGGTCCGCATAGCCGCATCGCCACGGACTGGAATATCCACGGCTGGCCGACCACCTATGTTCTCGATGCGAAAGGTGTCATTCGACTGAAACTCAAAGGTTTTGGACGCGGGACCGAACGTCAGCTGAATGAGAAGATTGAGGAACTCATCAAGGAGCAGTCGTCAGGGCCCGCCATACCGGCGTGAGTTATCGCCGTTTGAACGCCGCGTAATTCGTCGGGATCCCCTCCGCGTTAAAATCGGCCTCGAAGTCGGTGACGATGGCTTTGAGTTCCGTCGGAGTTTCCACGCGTTCGAACTTGTCGCTGGCGTCGAACACCCGTTGCATCTGTTCGAAATAATCCAGATCGTCGGTCCGCATGAAGACCGTGCCGCGCGGAACCAGCGCCGCGCGGGCGAGCTTCGGGAAGCGCTCGTTGATCAGGCGATGGCGGCGGTGCTTCAGCTTCGGCCAGGGATCGGGAAAGTAGATGTGCAGCGCTGAAGCCGATTCGCGCGGAAGCAAGTATTCCAAAAAGTAGGACGATTCAATCCGCACGCCGCGCAGGTTGCGAAGTCCAAGGCGCGTGCCTTTGCGATGCAGCTTCGTCACGCGACCGAGCAATCGCTCCACGCCGATGAAGTTCCGCTTCGGATGCGCCTGCGCGTGTTTGAGCAGGAACGAACCATCGCCCGAGCCAAGCTCCACTTCGATTGGCTGCGAAACGGTAAAGAGCTGCGCCAAATCGATCCGTTCCAGGATCGACGGCAATTCATAAACCAGATTCGTCTGTTCGCTTTGCTTCAACACGGCGAAATGAGGCAGGAACTGAAAGAACGGAACAAGCGAATTCAATGAGACGCGAGCGCGTCACGCGCACCCTCCGGTGCGGAATATGGGGCAAAGCGGCAGCTTTGCCCTACCATGATTTGGTAGGGCGGAGCTGCCGCTCCGCCCCATATTCGACTTCGTGGCGATTTCGTGCCGTCCGTATGTTCCGTGGTTCAATCGGGTCCGGTTTAATCCGCCTTCACCGCGCGATAGAACTTCTGCGGCGTTATGCTGACCGTGTCCGTGATTTCCAACGTGCCGCTGCCGGGAAGTGTGTTCGTGGCGACAGTTTGCCAATGGATCAAGTCGGTCGAAGCTTCCACCCAATACGTCGCCCACGGCGCGCCGGCGATCTGAAACTTCAAAGGGCCTCCGGTGCTGGTGACCGTCAACTCGGGCGGCGCATTGGTGCTGACCAGAACGGAACTCATCGCAAACGCACGGCGCCCATCCGGCCATTGCACTTCAGCCTCGACCCAATGCGAACCTTCGTCGTGCAGCGGCATGAATGTATGCGTCATCCCACCGAACGCCGGTTCCTGGCCGCGCGCTTCCCAAATGATCTTTGCGTCCGCCAAATTTGTATCCGCCACCTGCAACGCAACCGTGACCGGCTGCCCCGGCGGCTTCGCAATCGCCGACGCAATGATCGTCGCATTCGTGAACCGCCAAGGCTGGTTTGTCAGCGACGTTTGCGCTGCCAGCCACGCGGTTGTTGCAAAGCTTCGCACCGTGTTTGCGGTTGAAGCTTCCGTGCTCACGTTCCAGAAATCGCACCAGCGATCATAAAACGGATACCCATTCGTGAGCGCTCCGTCCGAAGGCCAGACCAATGCTCCGAGTTCGCCGCCGTAAAGCCATGTCCAGACGAAGCCTTCCTGAATGTTCCCAATCGGCACGCCGATCTTCGGCAACACGCGGCGGTCGTTGGCTGAATACTGATCGACGACTTCGCGCTGGCGCTTCCAACCGGTGCCGGTGAGGTAACTCACGTTCACCGGATTGCAGCCGGTTTCGAAATTGATATTCCGCAAAATCGCCGCGACGTATTCCGGTTTGGGATTAAACTGCTGGGCGACGACGAGATCGAATGCCTGTTCCGTGGAATAAAACCATCCCGCGACGCCAATCGTTTTGTTGATCTCGGGAAAGCTGCTGCCGTAGGCGTTCTGATCCGACCAGCGCAGCTGATCCTCCGCCCAATCCGTGATCGCCTGAACACACTTTGCATAATACGCGCTGTCGATCTGGCTCTCCTGCAATCGTCCGCTGCGCACCGCATTGGCGTAGCTGCGGATCGCGTTGCCATACGCGGCGTACATCTTCCACCAACTCCAGCGCATCGTCGCGGGATCGAGCGGATCGGGGAACCACGTTTTCAGCAGCGCGTGATAATTCGTGTCGCCGGTCGCGAGATAAAGTTCACACGCCGCCCAAGCGAGATCGTCGCGATCAGCGAACGCGTCATCGAAGTGCATGAGACGCTGGTAAGCGCCGTCGAGCCCGTGAATGGCAATTGCATTGGTCAGAAATTTCCAGCCGTGCATCGCGGCGGCCCAATAGTTGGTGACCGCCTGCGGATACGCTGCTTTGAATTTCGGTGACGACGCGATCTGCGCCAACGCGGCGACTGCAGCCGCGGTTGTCGCAGTGTTCTTCGGCCAGATCACCTGCGGATCGCCATTCTCCGGCAGCACGTCGTATTCGTATTCGCGCTCCACCGGATGGATCATGTAATAGAACCCGCCGTCCGTGTCCTGCATCTTCACCAGGAAATCCGCCTCCCATTTCGCCTCTTGCAGGATGTCGCTGATGCCGTCGCCGCTCTCGGGAATTCCGAGATTATCCAGAGCCGCCACGCCGGGAAGCGAATCGACTGCGAACATCATGATGTGAATCAGCATCGTGCTGTTCCACGCGGGCTTGCTGTAATTCGCCGCTTCAAAGTGTCCCCCGGAAACATCCACTTCACCGTACTTCACAAAAGGGAAAAGCTGATTGGTCGGATGCAACAGACGCGGCGCGATCTGCGGCGGATTGTCGTAATTCGTCACGCTGGCGTAGCTCGCAACGGTGTCCCAAGTGAACGTGAACGGCGCGGCAGCATTCGATGCAACGGTCGCCGGCGCGAGATGATCCGGCCCGTGGGTGAAGCGCGTGAACGGCATCGCAACATCGAAGCCACTGCGCTGATGATACATGCCGAGCGCGTATGTGCGCGCAAAGAACATCCCGATGGCTTCGTCGATCCGGAACGGGAACGAAGCGCCCATGCCAGGCACGACGAGTTTATACTCGCCCGGCGTGGTGAACGCGCTGAAGTCCGCCTCGTAAACCAGCTGATGCGGCGTGGGCTCCATCGTGAATCCGAAATCAGGCCGCGGCGTGAGCAGGCCGGTAAACACCGTCGCGCCGCTCGCGACGTTCACCAATGTGAAGCGATTGGTGTGGATCGGCAGCTCGCCAAGATTTCCCAGGTAATAGCCAACCATGGCCGACTTCGGAAACGCGGGCAGATAACCTTCCTGGTTCACATGGATCGCAGGATTGAATCGCAGCGGGTCGGTGACGGTCGTGAAAGCGAGATTCGTGGGCCAGAGCGAGCCATCGTTGATGACCTGCACGGTTTGCTGTTCGCCGATCGGTTGCGCAATTCGCAGAAAGAGCGAACTCGCCACGCGGAAATCCCAACCGCTCAACGGCGCATAAATCGGCCGGCGTTTGAAGCCCACTTCCACCACGGCATTCGTCTGGCCATTCACCACGACGCGAATGCTGGACAGGTCCGGCGGCAAAAACGCGTTGGAACTATTGATCCAGTTCCAGCCATCGAGCGCTGCTGAACCGGGCGGCTTCGCATTCACGCGCGCTAACTCA
>CAMLLE010000276.1 GCA_946480555.1 uncultured Verrucomicrobia subdivision 3 bacterium | reverse complement strand
CATTCAGCTCCGCTCCCGCTTGCGCCGGTTCGCGCCCTGCGTTAACCATGGCGCGTGCCACACAATGACTTTTCCGATGCCGCATTGATTCTCGTCGGGCATGGCTCGACGAAGAACGTTGACTCGGAAAAGCCCGTGTATCAGCACGCCGCCGAACTGCGCCGGCGCCGTCTCTTCCATGAAGTGCGCGAAGCTTTTTGGAAGCAGGAACCCAAAGTGGCGGACGTTCTGAACGCAGTTTCCGGTCCACGCATCTTCATTGTTCCGCTGTTCATCAGCGAAGGCTACTTCAGCGAGCAAGTCATTCCGGAGGCGCTGGGATTCGCGTTGACCGATGACTTTCGATCGCGAGTTCGATCTGACGCTGGCCGCACGGTTTGCTACGGCCGCCCCATTGGAACACACGACAGCATGACCGGCGTGCTGCTGGCTCGCGCCAAAGACGTGGTGGCGAAATTTCCGTTCCCGCGTGCGCCAAAGCCAAAAGACATTTCGCTCTTTCTCGCCGCGCACGGCACGCCGCAGACTGATGAATCGCGCAAAGCGGTGGACCGCCAGGTGGAACGGATTGGCAAGCTGGGCGAATACGCTTCGGTGCATTCCATCTTCATGGAAGAAGAGCCCCGGATCGATGCCAGTTACACGCTCGCGACGACGAAGAACATTGTCGTGGTTCCATTCTTCATCAGTGACGGCATGCACACGAACGAAGACATACCGATGCTGCTCGGCGAACCGGAACGTCTCGTTCGGGAACGTCTTGCCGCCGGCCAGCCGACGTGGCGAAATCCGTCGGAGAAAAAGGGGAAACTCGTCTGGTATGCGCCCGCCGTGGGGACGGAGCCACTGGTTGCCGACGTCATTTTGGAGCGCGTCCAGGAACTTGCGAAAGGTTCAGCATGAAAAAAATCCGATGGGGAATTCTCGGCACGGCGGGCATCGCGCGGAAAAACTGGCGGGCCTTGCGCGAAAGCGGCAACTCGGTGGTGACCGCCGTGGCCAGTCGGGATACGTCGCGCAGCCAGGCGTTCATCGACGGTTGCCAGGCCGCGATGCCGTTTGAGATTTCGCCTCGTGCGCTAGGCAGTTACGAAGCGTTGATTCGATCGCCGGAGGTGGACGCGGTTTACATTCCGCTGCCCACCGGCGTTCGCAAGGAATGGGTGTTGCGGGCCGCCACCGCAGGCAAGCACGTGCTGTGCGAAAAGCCCTGCGCGCTCACCGCCGGCGATCTTGGAGAGATGATCGCCGCCTGCGCCCGCCACGGCGTGCAATTGATGGATGGCGTGATGTTCATGCACAACCCGCGGATGCAACGCGTTCGCGAGTGGCTCGACGATCAGCGCAGTGTGGGCGAGGTGAAACGCATTTCGTCGATGTTCGCGTTTCGGGCCGTGGAGGATTTCTTTCGCGACAACATCCGGATCCATAGCGAGCTCGAGCCCACGGGCTGCCTCGGCGATCTCGGTTGGTATTGCATCCGGTTCGCGCTTTGGACGATGCACTGGCGGATGCCGCGAGAAGTGTCCGGCCAGATTCTTTCGCAACGCGGCAGCACCATCAGCCCCGGCCCGGCGCCGACGGATTTCTCCGGTGAACTTGTCTTCGATGACGAAACCTCGGCTGGCTTTTTCTGTTCGTTCCTGACAGAGAAACAACAGTGGCTGCAGGTCAGCGGAAAGAAAGGCTCGCTGCGCATCTCGGATTTCGTGCATCCGCTCAGCGACGCCGGGCCGCTCGTGGAGCTCAATCAAGAGTCGATTCCGGTGCGATCGGTTGCTGGAGACTCGCCGCTGGCGCAGGACGCGCGGATGTTCCGCAACTTCTCGGCTCAGGTCATGTCAGGCCAGTTGAATTCCGAATGGCCGATGTGGGCTTTGCGAACCCAGCAAGTGCTGGACGCCTGCTGGCAATCTGCAATGAACGGCGGTGTGAGAGTGAAGGTGGGTTGACCGACCATGCCTGGTGCGATGCCAGGCGTCCGATTTCGCCTTTGAATCGTCATTCGTTCCTGCAAGCATTGGCCCGCGCGATTCACGCGCGAAAACCAGAAAGGAATTTATGCAAAAGCTCACAACCATTGCCGCGACCATGCTGCTCACGTTCAGCGCTGCTGCCGAACCGGAAATCAAAGGAACGCCGTCGGAAATCGCGGCGTACCTGCGGAATGTTCCCAAGCTCACGAGCATCACAGGCGAAGCGGAATTGCGGGTGCCCGCCCAGCGCGCCGTGGTCACGCTCAAGGTGGTCACCGACAGCAAATCGCTCCAGGACTCGCTGCGCAACAACCAGGACGTGCGTGCCCGCATTGCCGAGCAGTTGCGCAAGCGGGATCTCCCGGCGGACCGCATCCAGACGTCGAAGTTCTCGTCCACGCCCAAATACGGCATGTTCGGCGAGAAGGCGAAATCCTATCGCGTGGAGAATTCGCTGCGCGTGACGGTGCAGGACGAAAAGGAATTTTACGCGGTGGCCGGCCTGGTGGATCAATGGGCTGAAGTGCAGTTTGCCGGCGTGGAGCACGAATACGCGGACAAGGAATCGTTGAAAGAGAAGGCGCTTCAGCAGGCCTGCGAAAACGCGGCGGCGAAGAAGGCGCTTTACGAAAAGCAGTTTGGCGTGGAACTGACGGCGGTTTCGTTTCGTCCCGGCCAGGTCGCCGCCCTGAACGAGGCGGGAAACTACGGTGCGTACAGCAACCTGGCGTACAAGCGCGGCACGAGCATGACCGAAGCTGCGGGTGTTCCGGTTGCGGGATTGGATGTGGATCCCGCCGGTTCTTCGCTGGGTGAACTGATCTACACCGCACACGTGGCAGTGGAATATTCCGTGCAGCCGAAGCAAGCGCATTGATTTGAAACGCCTTTCATCTTCCATCCGCCCGGGCGCTTTCCTATTCTCGCGCGGTGCGTTTTCGGAAGATTACAATTGTTGGCGTGGGATTGCTCGGCGGCTCGATCGGGCTCGCTGCGCGGCAACGTCGCATGGCTGCGGAAGTCGCCGGATTCGTGCGCCGCGAATCGAGCATCGCCGATTGCGAAAAGGCCGGCGCCACGGATTACGCCACGACGGATCTGCTCGCCGCCGTTTCAAATGCCGATCTCGTGATTCTCTGCACGCCGCTGGCGCAAATGCGCGATCTGGCGAAACAGCTTTTGCCTGCGCTCAAACGCGGGGCAATCGTCACCGACGTGGGCAGCGTGAAGCGCAGTGTTGTGCGCGATGTCTGCGGCGTGATCCGAAAAGCGGGTGCGCACTTCGTCGCAAGCCATCCCATGGCCGGCAGTGAAAAAACGGGTGTGCTGGCCGCGCGCGCTGATTTGTTTCAGAACGCCGTCTGCGTCGTGACACCGACAAAAAACTCGAACGCCACCGCGCTGGCTCGGGTTGAGCAATTCTGGGAAACCCTCGGCAGCCGCGTGCTGCGCCTCGATCCGAAAGTGCATGACGAACTGGTCAGCCGTTCGAGTCACCTTCCGCATCTCACCGCCGCCGTGCTGGCGAACCTGGTTTTGAATCCCAAGCTGCCCAAGGAACAGACGAAGCTGTGCGCGACTGGTTTTCGCGACACGACGCGCGTCGCTTCGGGTTCGCCGGAAATGTGGCGCGACATCGCCTTGGCCAACGCGCCGCAACTGAGCCGGGCGATTGCGGCTTATGTAAAGGAACTGGAGAAAGTGCAGCGCGCCTTGGAGTCATCCAACACCGAAGCGCTGCAGAATTTTTTTGAACAGGCCAAGCAACGCCGCGACGCCTGGTGCGCGGCCTGCGCGTCGGCTTCACCGGAATGACTTAACCACAGATGAACACGGATTCACACGGATCAACCCGAGGTTTTGCCGATCGGAGCTGCGAGATTTTTCCAGCGCCGGGATTCCAAATTCACGTTGGCCTTGATTCGACCTTAGCCTTGAGGCGAACCGATGGCCGCACTGCGAATCTGTGTTCATCCGTGTTCATCCGTGGTTGAAAAAATGCCGCTTCCCGATCTCATCGAAATCGTTCCGCTCCAAGAGCCGGTTCACGCCGAAATTACCGTGCCGGGTTCCAAGAGCATCACGAACCGCGCCTTGATCCTCGCCGCGCTGGCACAGGGCGAAGTCACGCTCGAAGGCGCGCTCTGGAGCGAGGACACGCAGATCATGGTCGAGTGCCTGCAGGAACTCGGTTTCATGGTCGATGTGCAGGCGGATCCGAACGAGGACTGCAATCGCACGATCACGGTTTACGGCAAGGGCGGCGAAATTCCGCCGGGCGGAAGCGACACGCAGGCGATGGAGTTGTTTGTTGGCAACGCCGGGACGGCGGCGCGTTTTCTTGCCGCATTTCTTTGTCTCGGCCGAGGCGTTTATCGATTGCACGGCGTTCCCCGCATGCACGAACGTCCGCAGGCGGCGCTGTTCAAGGCGCTGCGCGAACTCGGATATCGCGTCGAGTCGGAGCAGGGGAATGACAGGTTGCCAGTGAAGATTTGGGGACAGGGAGAAGTTCCAAGTTCCAAGTTCCAAGTTCCAAGCACTCCGGATCTGAGGCGCTCGTGCCAGGTGAGCATTGTGCAGAGTTCGCAGTTCGCATCGGCGCTGTTGCTGTGCGCGAAGATTGGGAATTGGAATGTTGAGATTGTTGGGGAGAACGCGGAGGAATCACCTTACGTGGTGATGACTTCAAAGTTGATCGAAGCGTTTCCCCATCGTGGCGGGAAGTTTCAGATTGAACCGGATGCGAGCAGCGGGAGTTATTTCTGGGGCGCTGCCTGGATTTGTCCGCATCCGATTTTCGAACGCACGCAGGAGGAGGAAGAACGTCTGGCGGCGGTCCTGGCCAGCGCGGCGAAGCATCCAGAGATTCACCAGGCGCTGAATGACGTTTTGAACAGCGCGTCGCCTTACTTCAAATGGTGGCAGCAAATGCCAGGGATCGTCGCGCGTTTTGATGCCGATGCTGGACGATGGCTGCGCGGTATGTGCGACACGCATTCGCTGGTTGGCGTTTGCCAATGGCCAGCCACCCGATGGCAGATCGACGAGCAGTTTCCGGCGGCTGGCCGCGGCTCACCGTTGATTTCGCGCAAGCTTGACTTGGGCGACAGCATCATGACCGCGATTGCGTTGGCGCCGCTCGAGCCGGAGCCGGTGGTTTTCACCGACCTGGGCCGGCTGCGCGTTCAGGAATGCGAACGCGTCGTCGCGCTGCGCACCGAGCTGACCAAATGCGGCGCGAAGGTGATCGAGGAAGGCGAC
>CAMLLE010000275.1 GCA_946480555.1 uncultured Verrucomicrobia subdivision 3 bacterium | reverse complement strand
GTGCATTCTGAATCATGCCCGCATCAGCAACAGCATCGTCGGCGTGCGGAGCATCGTCGGAGCCGGCAGCGACATCAATCGCACCGTGCTGCTGGGTTGCGATTACTACGAATCGCACGAATCCATCCATACGAATGAAGCGGCGGGCCGCCCGCGCATCGGCATCGGCACCAACACGCGCATCGAAAACGCCATCATCGACAAGAACGCCCGCATCGGAAACAACGTCGTCATCTCGCCATCCGGCAAGCCGGAAAACGCCGATCATCCGCTGTATTTCATTCGCGACGGCATCGTCATCATTCCCAAGAACGGCATCGTGCCGCATGGGACGGTGATTTGAACTGGCGGTGGTCACGCAGGTTTCACAGACGGACACGAAACGCCAAGCCTGAGTCGTGGATCGACATTCAACCATGAACATTCAACGCTCAACATTCAGGCCGAGCTTCCGAATCCTCCCAAAAATCATCGCCACTCCCGCCGCTTTTCCCCATATTCCCGCCCGATGAAGTCGATGACGGGCTATGGGCGCGGCGAATGTTCACAGGACGGTTTCAAGATCACCGTCGAACTCAGTTCTGTGAACCGGAAGCAGACGGAAATTTCCGTCACGTTGCCGCGCGAACTCGAAATGACCGAGGCGCAAATCCGTGACGCCATCAACCGCCACGTCGCCCGAGGGCGTGTAACCGTCCGCGTCATCCTCCACGCCAGTGCGGGCACGATTGCCGCCCGCATGCACCTGAACGTCGAGCTGGCCAAGGCTTATGCGCGGGAGCTGAACAAACTGGCCAAGCAGTTGAAGATTCAAGGAGGCGTCACTCTCGATCATCTGGTTCGCGCGCCGGGTGTTTTCCAGACGGACCAGCAGATTGCGGAGGAAGAGGATTTCTGGCCGGCGGTTGAAAAGGCACTGACCAAGGGCCTGGATGGAATGGTGAAGATGCGCGAACGCGAAGGCGCGCATCTGGAAAAGGATTTGAAGGAACGCATCGCAGCGATGCGCAAGGCCGCGCGCGAGATTCAGAAACAAGCACCCCAGGTAGCTCAGCGGTATCGGGAGCAGCTGATGGAGCGCATTCGCAATGCGGGTCTGGAATCGCCCGCGCCGGATGACGAGCGATTGCTCAAGGAAGTGGTTTACTTCGCGGACCGCTCGGACATCACGGAAGAGCTGACCCGGCTGCAAAGCCATTTCCAGCAGTTCGACGATTGCGTCAATTCGAGCGAACCGATCGGCCGCACGCTGGATTTCCTCGCGCAGGAAATGAACCGCGAAATCAACACGATAGGGTCGAAGGCGAATGACAGCATCATCTCACGCGCAGTGGTGACGTTGAAGGCGGAGCTGGAGAAGTTCCGCGAACAGGCACAGAACGTCGAATGAAAGCCCGTCGCAATCCGCAACGCACCCAATCGCAGCCTGCAAAGGCAAAGACGAATCCGCGACGGGCCGCAAACCGGGCGCCAGAGGTGAAGCTGTCGCCCCCCGCCGAGGCGCCCAGGGGAAATTCCGCCCCCAGGGATCAGCGGCATGTTGCACACGCGCGATCGCACCAGCCGTTGCTGGTCCTGGTGTCGGCGCCATCCGGCGGCGGAAAAACCACATTGTGCGAAGCGCTGCTGCGGTCCCGCCCCGAAATGACGCGCGCCATCACCTGCACGACGCGCGATCCGCGGCCCGGCGAACGGGACGGAGTGGATTACTACTTCCTGGACGCAGGGTCCTTCCTGAAACGCGTGCAGGCGGGAAACTTCCTCGAACACGCGACGGTTTACGGGAACAGCTACGGAACGCTCAAATCGGAAGTTGTCGAGAAACTGCGCCGCGGGCAGGACGTCTTGTTGAACATTGACGTGCAGGGCGCGGCCACGGTGCGGGCCAGCGCGCTGGCCGATCCGGAATTGAAACGCGCGCTCGTCACGATCTTCCTCACGCCACCGTCACTGGCGATTCTGGAGGCGCGTTTGCGCAAGCGCGGGACGGATTCGGAACCCGTCATTCAAAAACGTCTCAGCGTGGCGCGTCAGGAAATCGCACAATGGAAGAATTTCGATTACCTCGTATTGAGCGACAGTGTGGAGAGGGACCTGCAGCGGACACTGGCCATCGTGCAGGCGGAGAAGCTGCGGACGTCGCGGGCGGACATGCCGGAGATTTGAAAGCGCAATTTGTCGATCGTTGAACCGGAGGCGCCGATTTGACGATTGACCGATCCAATCGATAACAACCCATGAACATCGTCCTCGGCGTCACTGGTTCCATCGCGGCTCACAAGGCGGCGGATCTCGCAAGCCAGCTCACGAAGCAGGGCTGCGACCTCCACGTCGTCATGACAGCGGATGCGCAGAAATTCATCACGCCGATTCCCTTCAAAACCCTGTCGCGGAACCCAGTGATCACCGATCTTTACGACGAAGAGGAGGGCTGGAAACCGGCGCACATTCGGCTGGCGGATGAGGCGGATTTGCTACTGATCGCGCCGGCCACCGCAAACACGATTGCAAAGCTGGCCCTGGGGATTGCGGACGATGCGCTGAGCTGCATCGCGCTGGCATTGAATCTAAAGGCGAAAGTGCTGATCGCTCCGGCGATGAACGGAAAGATGTGGCTGCATCCCGCGACACAGGAGAATGTTTCGGTGTTAAAATCGCGTGGAGCGGAATTCATCGGGCCTGAAGAGGGGATGCTTTCGTGCGGGTACGAAGGCATCGGCCGGTTGTGGCCCGTGGAGGAGATCGCCCGGCGCGCATTGATGTTGAAGCACGGTTGAATAGTGAATGCGTTGAAATGAGTGCGGCTTTGAAACTCCGCATCTCAACAGGATCCAGGACCGGATTCCGGCCTGTGGAACGATTTCACGTGTTACGCCTGACGGACCCCGTTTCATGAATCCGACACGATCAAGGGCGATCGACTGGTTGCGGGCCTTGCTCGCAATCCAGCAGCCCGAACCGGTGCATCGTGCGGAGAAGATCGTGTCGATGCAGCTGCACATCGTGCTGCCGGCCAAGGCGGGTGTCATTCTTGTCGCGGTTTATTATCTGTTCACGCTGGCCGCAGGGGAAGACGTTGAGACGCCTTATTCCGTCGCGGTCGAGTTCGTGAAGGGCTACTTCATCGCCTATTTGATCTTCAACCTGCTGGCAACGGGCGTTTTCTATTTTTGGAAGCGTTTTCCCGCGGCCACCTTTCAATGGCTGGTGTTCACCCTCGGCTTGCTGGATGGCATTTTTATTTCCGGCCTGGTGTTCATTACAGGCGGCTTTGAAAGCATCGTCTTCTGGATTCTCCCCGGCATGGCGGTGCTCAATGCCATCAGCATACCGCTCGCATCTCCGCAACTGGTGCTGAACATCCTGCTGAGCGTTTTCTATTTCAGCAGCGGTGTGCTGGAAAACCAACTGCCGCCCACGACATTGATGGTGGATAGCCGGGCGAGTTCGGTGCGGCCAGGCAATCGCGGCACCCGCGCTGCGCTGCCGCCAATGTCAACCAACACCTTCACTCGGACGAACAGCTGGATCACCGTGGCCGATCTGCCGTACGTGGCCGCCATCGATGACGAGGAACAATCGCCGGAGCCAATCTTCCTCAAAATATTTGTGCTGTGGCTGGTGACCGCGTGTTGTTACGGAACCCAGGTGTTGGCGGAACGCCAGCGGCGCGTGGCAGAAGAGAGCCGCGAATCGGCCGTCCGGCAGGCGCAACTGCATTCCGCCGGCCGGCTGGCGGCGGAGTTTGCGCACCAGATCAAGAACCCGCTCGCGATCATCAACAACGCCACATACTCGATGCGAAAGGCCTTGAACGCCGGCCGCACCGACCTGATGCGCCAGATCGAGATCATTCAGGAGGAAGTCGAACGGTCGGACCGCATCATCACGCAGCTGATGGGTTACGCACAGTTGAACGAAGGGCGCGTGGAGAAGCTGGATGTCGCGGAGGAACTCGACACGGCCATTGATCAGGTTTTTCCGCCGGGCGAGGAAAGCGGCATCGTGGTTTCGCGGCTGTACGTCCGCACCTTTCCGCCCTTGTTAATGCAGCGGCGTCATCTGCGCGACGCGTTGGTGAACCTGCTGCAGAACGCCCGCGAGGCGCTGCAAGGCAAGGGAGAAATCGCCGTCTCGGCCGTTTGCCGCACGGACAGTTCGATGGAAATTGCGATCCGCGATAGTGGTCCGGGAATCCCGCGCGACAAGGTTGAGCGCATCTTCGAAGCCTATTACACAACCAAGGAGAAGGGCAGCGGCCTCGGCCTGGCGATCGTGAAACACAACGTGGAACTTTACGCCGGCCGGGTGAAGCTGGAATCGGAGCTTGGAAAAGGTTCGCGCTTTATCTTAACTTTTCCGGCGAAAACGGTGATCAGTGCTGCCAAAGTTGGATGAACATCACCCAAGAAACCAGGCTTCGCCCGTGAGCATTTCATTGCCAGTGCTCGTCGTTGACGACGAGAAGAACATGCGCGCCTCGCTCTCCACCGTGTTGAGCGACGAGGGGTTCTCTGCGCGCACCGCCGAATCCGCCGAGCAGGCGCTGGAAATCCTCGGCCGCGAGGAATTCTTCATGGTCATCACTGATGCCCGGCTGGGCGGCATGAGCGGCTACGACTTCCTCCGCCAGTTGCACGAGAAATGGCCCGAGCTGCCCGCGCTCATGATCACTGCCTACGCCACTCCGAAGCTGGCGGTGGAAGCCATCAAGGCCGGCGCGATTGATTACCTTTCCAAACCCTTCGCGCCGGAGGAACTGCTGCACGCGGTCGAACGCTGCGCAGAGCGGCACCGCCTGCTGCAGGAAAACGCGAGCCTGCGCGCCAAGGCGGGCGAGGCCTGCCGTGTCGAAGACATCGTTGGCGACTCGCCAAAGCTCCGGGAACTCAAGCAGCTGATCCAAACCGTGGCGCCGACCGATGCGCGGGTGCTGATCCTGGGTGAGAGCGGAACGGGCAAAGAACTCGTTGCCGGGGCGATGCACAGCCTGAGCCGCCGCCGCAAATCGCCGTACGTCCGCATCAACTGCGCGGCGATCCCGGAAACGCTGCTTGAAAGCGAGCTGTTCGGCCACGAGAAGGGCGCTTTTACCGGTGCGCTCAAACAGAAGCTTGGCCGCGTGGAGGAAGCCGATGGCGACGGAGGTCACCTTCTCCGCAATGATCTTCTGCGCCAGGGCCGCGATGGCGCTTTCCTCGAGCGGCACGAGCACCTCGCCATCCGCCGAGAGGCGTTCCTTC
>CAMLLE010000274.1 GCA_946480555.1 uncultured Verrucomicrobia subdivision 3 bacterium | reverse complement strand
GCCGACGAGTGGGCGAAGACCCAAACAAGAAAAGCACCCCGGCTGCCAGCATGGCTGCCAACCATGGGCCGCGACTACGCGCAAAGTAGCAGGCAGCAACCATGATCAACAACGAGACGCCCGCAATTCGCCTGCGTCCGGCAGAACTTGCCGAAATCCAGAAATACAGTGCCACGGGCCAGGCCATTGCCATCCCGGTTCCCAGCAAGATGCGGTGCCGGTAGGTGGAACGGACGTCACGTAACGCGGAAGCATCCGTATCGTCCACGGCAATGTATCGATCCACAACATTGATGCCGGTGTATTTTTCGGCAAACGCGAGGAGGGCGACAATGGACAACCCAATGCATGCGGCGCGGAGAATTTTCAGCGCGTCTTCGCGTGTCTGGAGCGTGGTTGCAACAACGAAGTAGAAGACAAAGAACTCGAGCACGTAGTCCAGGTAACGCTTGATCCCGACAATGTGGTTGTTCGCCCCCAGCAGGGACACCAGCGCAACTGCCGCCCAGAAGAAGATCAGTTTTGCCAGGGGAACATCCCGCAACAGATTTTGCGGATTTCGGTTCCGAAACCAGAAGATCACCAGGCTCAGCAACACGAGGCGGTGAATGGTGATCTCAGGCAGAGCGCCGGGCGTCGGAATGCGAAGCAGCGGCGTCATGGAGACCAAGAGAACGGTCGCGTAAGCAAGGCCCCCGACAAAATCCCTTTTCAGCCGGCTCCAGAGCGGAATGAGCAGCAGGATGATGACGATGGATAGCGCTGACTGGCTCATGCGATGATCGCTGCGGAAGGCCTCCTGGAGACGGGACCGGCATCGAAGAGAAGCCCGGGAGAGTTCATTTGCAGCATGGCGCTTTCGCGTCTGGCACCGGACCGGCGGGTTCAAACCATAGGCTGAGAAAGTTCTTCAGTGCCGACCAGTTTGTACTGCAACGTTCCCGCCAGCTTTTCCGCAGTCCAAGCGAAACCATGACCGCGGCGCTGTAGCCCAGAGCGCGGAGCCCATAGTAGATCAGCCCGGTAAACCCAAACAGAAAGCACGAGGCAGGGTTATGATATTTGCGCCACAGCCGCAGCCATGCACGCTGCAGTTCCATGCTGAACCGATACGGATCAACAGATGAACTCGCGCCTCCAAAATGAATGGCACTTGCCCGAGGAAAGAAATAGCGGTCCAGCCCCTCGCGCTTGAACCGGAAACACCAGTCCAGATCTTCTCCGTAAAAGAAGAAGTTCTCGTCGAGCTTGCCAACCTGGTTCAGCGCTTCGCGGCGGACGATCCAGAACGATCCAGCCAGAACTTCAACCGGGCCGGACGATTCCCCAAGATAAATGGGATCGCCGAGCTTGCTATTAATGAACAAGGCACGGGCCAGGCACTTGGCAAGAGTCGGAAAACGTCTGCAGTTCGCTTGCTTGGTGAGGTCACGGTTCAGCAACCTAGGCGCTCCCATTCCAACGTTTGGGTGCCGGTCCATCTCTCCAATCAAAGTCTGGAGGCAATTCTCTCCGACGACCACGTCGGAGTTGATGAAACAGAGGTAACGCCCCCTGCTTGCGTCAATCCCTATGTTGTTCGCGCGGGAAAATCCAAGGTTGCTGCCAGTCTGAATCAGCTTCACTTCTGGGAAGCGTTCAACCACCGCCTCAGGGCTACCGTCACGAGAGCCGTTGTCCACAACGATCACTTCGCAAGCAAGGCCGGCGGCGGTTTTGCGGATGGATTCCAGGCAGCCGACCAGGTAATCGCGCGCATTCCAGCTGACGATGATGATCGAAACGAGGATCGGTGAGCCGCTGTCAGGCAGCCCTTTTCCGTTCGTGGGGATGGCTGCGATTTGAGCCGTGGCAGAGTTCATCATTTTTGAATTTGCGGCCAGGATGGCAGGCCCTATTCGGAAGGAGCTTCGGATCGGTCTTCAGCTGCGGGCTGGGCCTGCCGCTTCTTCAACTTCTCGAGCATCAGGCGCGCGCCGGTAACCGTGTCTTTCATGCGATTGCCAACGGCAAACGCCATGCGGCTTACGGCGCTTTCGCAGAGATGATATTCGCCCAACAACGTTGTCTCCACTCCATTGTTCTTCGCCATGCCCATTTTAAACGTGTAGCTTCCCGGGTTCCGCTCCGGATTGATTCCCGCGAGATCGCAATAGCGGAATCCTTGTTCCTTCATGCGTACGAGCATGTGCCAGAACATGAGGTAACTGGCGTTGATCTCCAGAGCCGCCGCCCGCGTGGCGCCGATCAAAGGAACGGCGGTCAGTCCAAACATCGCCCAGCCGATCGCCGACACGATCTCGCCCTGGTGTTTGCACAGCACGATTCGCATTTTGAGCGGCTCGGGGAGAAGCTCCTGCATGGTCCGAAACTCTTCCATGTCCACAAATTCCGCGTATGCCTTCCGCTCGTGCATTTCGCGATGAACCGCCAGCGCTTCGTCGTACAAGGCAAGATCGGTCCCCTCGACAATTTCGATGCCTGCCTTCTCAGCCTTCTTCAACGACTTGCGCCAGCTCTGACGCAAACCCGCCCGGAGATCATCCTCGCTGCGGGAAAGGTCAATCAACAGGGTGCGATAACGATTTGGCTGCGCTGTGAATCCGGCTTCTTGGAACGCCTTGCCTGCCATTTCGGCATGTTCGCTAGCGAACAGGTTGGGAACCACTTTGAGATAAAGACCCCGGCGCACTGCAAATTCATCACGCAAGGCGCCGAGGACTGCGCGAAGATCATCCGCGGTGGGAGGGGAGTCCTTTCGTTGCCATGCCGGGCCTCGCGAGATGTAGGCCACGCCGCCGACTGGCAATCGCACGATTCGCGCTTGAGCCAGGCCCACGGGTTTCTGCCCGCGTTTTACCACGATGCGACTCAGACTGCCCTTTCCGCCGTGAGCCACGCCATAGGACCAGGTCTGGTAAACGCTGGCATCGGCGAACTCCGAGAGCATGAACTCCCATTCATCCTTGGAAGCGCGGTCCACCTCAATGGAGCAGGGGGCAGCAGCCGCCTTTTCAATTGGATCAATCAACGTCATCTGAATCCTTCAGTTCTTTCCGGTGTTTTCGAGGAGTGCTGATTTCATGTTTTGGGACTCCTGCTTCGCGACGGCGGTGCCGGAGTTCGGACTGCCATTCCGGTTCCGGGCCATCCATCGATAAGCGCCGAGTACCTTCAAACGGAATTCCCAAGGCCAGTCGTCCAGGCTTACAGAGACTCTTCCGGTTACAAATTCCTGCGGTTCCGCGAACGCGAACACCGGTTCAATGGTAAACACACGGTCGTATCCGGCTTCTTTTGCCAGGCGAATGGAATCCCGATTGCACTTCCCGTGCGGAAAACTGAACAGGCGGACCGGTTCGCCGAGAATCTCCTCAAGTGCCATCCTGGACTCCATGAGTTCGCGCCGCGCTTGCGGTTCATCCAGTTTGAGGAAGTTGGGATGCGAAATGGAATGCGATCCGAGCAGCATGGTCTTGCGCTTGTGCAGCGCCCTGAGCTGGTCCGAAGTCATCACCACTTCATGAAACGCCGGGTGCGTGGGTTTCGTGATCCAACCTGGGCGGGCACCGATGCTTCCGCTGGGGACGAACATCGCTGACGGGATGTTCCGTCGTTCCAGTTCAGGCAGTGCGTTCTCGATGACACTGACGAAGCCGTCGTCAAACGTTACCGCGCAATGATGCTGTCCTTGCGCCAGCGCACCACGCCAGTCCACCGGGATCGGTCGCGCCAGGCGAAGCAGTTCATCCATTTGTCGCGCGAAACGGGATCGCTGTCCGGGACGCACTTCGTGGTAATAGAGCACCATGCATGTGCCGGCCGGATGGCGGCCTGCGATGCGGAGCAGGGCGGCCCGGCACACATCCCAGGTGCGGACCCCGAAACTGATGCCGAGTTTCGCGAGGCGGCTTACGATGACCTTTGGTCCAGCCATAGCTTCAAAGTGAACAGCCGCAGGAACGTGCTCAAACGCTGGTTTGAATACGCCCCGATTTCCTTCTGGTAAAATTCTTTTCCCATCACCTGCGTGAAGATGTCATCCGCCGCGGGATTCGGCCGTTCCCAGAGCGAACGGAGTTTCTCGCTGCTGGTGATGTAAACATTCCAATTCAGCCATGATCCCGCTGTGGCGCGCGTGGGTCGCAGTTTTCGAAACGCGGTTCGAACGCGGCGCGAGTGACTGCAAGCGGCTTCGAAGAGCAGGGGAGCGTTCACGGGAGCGCCTGTGTTCGCGTCCGGTATTTGAGAAATCTCTTTGCCGCAGACGATCTGAACCATTCGCGCGAATGCCCGCCGGTTCAGCTTCATGGCGGAAGACATCTTCAGGCGCGCGTTCATCAGGTCGTTCTCCGCAACCGGCGCATACCAAGGCAGGGTTCGCTGCGGAATGGAACGCGCCGCGCTGTCCTCTTCGTAAAACAGGGGAAACATGCGACGATGCTCCACCTCCGCGATGGTTTCCGGAGTATCGAGCCGGCGCAGTTCGGCAGGGAACTGCGCTTCAAGTCGCTGTGCAACCGATTTGCTCAGAAGAGTCACGGAAGGAAGATGTCCCGCGTAGTAGGAAAACCTGAAGGAACCCAGTGACTCCTTTGTGGTCCAGCGATTGACGCGCTTATTGAAGGCCAGCCCTTTGAACAGGTAGTCGCAATAGCATCCGGTCAGCAGGTTCTCGACGCCGAGTTGTTTCAGTTCATTTCTGAAGCCAAGGAAATGATTGCTTGCGATGCAGCCCATCCCTGCGGAAATCCTGACGCCCTGCTCGGCGTGATCCGCATAGAAATCCGGTCCGCGTCGCAAGGGTAGAAATCTCACGCCGGCTGCGTGGGCGATCTTCTGTGCGGTGCGGAATTCCTCGTTCTCGACGTCATGGCAGCAGAAGCTGATGATTCGTTCCGGGTCGGGTATTGCGCAGAGCAGCGTGCGGGAATCCAGGCCGCCGCTGAGCGCAACGGCCGCGGGTCCGAGCAGCGGAAGCGTCCGGTTTGCCGCAGACTTTCGAAATCCTGCAGCAAGCTCTTCGGCGACCTCGTCCAGCTTTGAATCCGGCTGCGCGTTGTTGCGGAATTCGAAGTAAGGCTGGGTTGAAAGAATCTTCCCGCCGCTGCCGTCCCACGTAATTGTGGTGATGCTTGCGAGTGGGATGGTCCGGATGCGCTGATAATAGGTGAACGGGTAAGACACCTTGCAGGTCAGAACAAACTCGGCCAATGAGGTCAAATCCCAGTTTCGGCTTTCTCCAACG
>CAMLLE010000273.1 GCA_946480555.1 uncultured Verrucomicrobia subdivision 3 bacterium | reverse complement strand
CCGATGGTTCGTTCCGCACGTTCAGTTTTTCCCAATGGCACCAGCTTTCCCAAACTGAACCGCATCCAGAATGCGTCAGCACGATTTCGTTCCGCATCCGCATCCCGCGCGTGATCCTGCTGGGTATTTTCGATCGTTTGCCGAAGAAGGAAGTGAAGTTCACACGGCATAATATCTTCGAACGCGACAAGAACACCTGCCAGTATTGCGGCACCATTTTTGACCGAAAGGACCTCAATCTTGACCATGTCATTCCGCGGGATCGCGGCGGTCCTACGAGCTGGGAAAACATTGTTTGCTCCTGCATCGAGTGCAATACGGTCAAAGCGAATCGCACGCCGCAGGAAGCTGGGATGCATCTCATTCGCAAACCAAAACGGCCGAAGTGGCGTCCGTTTGTGCAGATCAATTTGAGCCTTCAGCAGCACGATAGTTGGAAGCATTTCGTCGATCTGGCCTATTGGAATGTTGAACTGGGCGAAGAAGTGGCCTGACGACCATTTCGATTGCGGATTCTCAGCCGGACGGTTGGATGGACTTCCAAGTTCACCAAGGTCTTCTCCGGGCTGAAACCGGTTCCCACCAAGCGACACCCACCGCAATGCGGATGCGAAACGTCCCCGTGCTTGAAACTTGAATCTTGAAACTTTCCCGCTTCCCCGGCCGGAAAGTTTTTTCACACTGATTTGCAATCTCTCGAACCGAAACCCGGTTGACCTGCGCTGCGTCTGCCGAGTTACCATTCCGCAAAATCAAACCTATGACCTCAGCCTCATCTTCCCAAGGCATGCCCCGCCGGCAATTTCTCGCCACAACCGCAGCCGCTGGAACCGGTATCGTGCTCGGCGCATCTGCCCTCGCCCAATCCAGCCTCGCGACGGATTCCAATTCCAGTTCCAATCTCCGCCGCAAGCGTTATGCGCTCGTGGGTGTCGGCGGTCGATCGGGGATGTTTCGCGACGCCGTCCTGAAAACCTACGCGGAACATTGCGAGATGGTTGGCTTTTGCGACAACAATCTCGGCCGCCTGAAGCTTGCGCAGGATCGCACCCGTTCATCAGCAAAGGTGGAGGTGCCGATCTACGACGCGAAGGATTTCGATCGCATGATCCGCGAAACGAAACCCGATGTGGTGATCGTCACCACCAAGGATTCCGCGCATGACAAATACATCATTCGCGCAATGGAACTGGGCTGCGACGCGATGACTGAAAAGCCGATGACGATCGACGAGGACCGGTGCAAAGCGATTTTGAAAACGCAGCGCAAAACCGGGCGCAAATGCACGGTGACCTTTAATTACCGTTATTCGCCGCATCGGACGCAGGTGAAGGATTTGTTGATGAGCGGAATCATCGGTGACGTGCTTTCCGTCGATTTCACGTGGCTGCTGGATACCGTTCATGGGGCGGATTATTTCCGCCGCTGGCACAGTCAGAAGGCGAGTTCGGGCGGATTGATGGTCCATAAATCGACGCACCATTTCGATCTGGTGAACTGGTGGCTTTCGGCAGTTCCCGTCACCGTGATCGCGAATGGCAAACGTGAATTCTACACACCACAAATGGCGAAACGCCTGGGTTTGCAGAGTCATCACGAGCGTTGCCGGACCTGTCCGGAGAAGGACAAATGCACGTTCTACATGGACCTCGGCAAGAACCGGAATTCTCGGGAGCTCTACCTTGAGAACGAACAATACGACGGCTATTTCCGTGACCAATGCGTCTGGCGGCCGGAGATCGACATTGAGGACACGATGAACGTGATCGTGAAGTACAACACTGGCGCGACGCTCAGCTATTCGCTTAACGCGTTCAACGGCTGGGAGGGGTATCGCATCGCATTCAACGGCACCAAAGGCCGGCTCGAGCATGGAATCCAGGAAAAGGTTTACGTGTTTGGCGACGGCTCCACACCGGGTGCGATCTCGAAGGAAGGCACCTACATTCGAGTCTTCCCCATGCGATCGCCGGCGCGCGAAATTGAGCTCTGGCCTGAAGGTGAGGGCGGTCACGGCGGTGGAGACAAAGTGATGCTGGACGATTTGTTCCTGCCGCAGAAGCCGGCGGACAAATACCTGCGTGCGGCGGATCAGCGGGCGGGTGCTTACTCGATTCTGACTGGCGTGGCGGCGAATCATTCCATGCGCAGCGGCAAGCCCGTGCAGATCGCCGATCTCGTTTCGGGAATCGGCATGCCCGACTATGCGCCAATGCCCACAAAGTCGGATTCCGTCCCAATGCCGCCGCGCGTTTGATGGGGGAAGCATTCAACTTTCGGCGCAGTTGAAGTTTGCAAGTTGAGCCGTGGCTTTGGCGTTTGCTCCCCATTGCCAAGCCCGGGGGCGTTCTCCAAACTGCGCCGCACATGAGCAAACGATTCTACGTCACGACTGCGATTGATTACGTGAACGGCCAGCCGCATCTCGGCCACGCGTATGAAAAAATCATCGCCGACGTGATCGCGCGGGCGCGGCGCAGTCTGGGGCAGGAAGTTTTCTTTTTGACGGGCTTGGATGAACACGGCCAGAAAGTTCAACAGGCGGCGGTGGCCAAAAAGAAGACGCCGCAGGCTTATTGCGATGACCTCGCGGTTTCCTGGAAGGCGTTTGCGCAGAAGCTCAATCTGACGAACGACGATTTCGTTCGCACCACGGAAGCACGGCACAAGGAAACCGTTCAAGCGATCCTTTCGAAGCTTCACGCCGATGGCCAATTCTACAAGGCTGCTTACACAGGATTTTATTCCACGAAGGAGGAGACGTTCCTGACCGAGAAAGACCGCCGGGCGGATGGGACGTTCGATCCCAGCTACGGCGAAGTGGTTGAACTCAAGGAAGAGAACTATTACTTCAAGCTCAAGGAACACCAATCGTGGTTGATCGATTACATCGAGAGGAATCCTGATTTCGTTTCGCCGGACTATCGGCGCAACGAAGTGCTCGGCTTTCTGAAGAACAACGAGCTTGAGGATCTTTGCATCTCGCGTCCCGTGTCGCGCTTGAACTGGGGCATCCCGCTGCCGTTCGATCCGAACTTCGTGACGTACGTCTGGTTCGATGCGCTGGTGAATTACATCAGCATTCCCGGCGCACACGGCGATCCTTCGCTCAAAGCCGCGCTTCCAGCCGCCAGCTTCGATTCTCGATCCTCGCTGGCGCTCTGGCCCGCCGACGTCCACGTCATCGGCAAAGACATCGTGAAATTCCACGCCGTCTATTGGCCGATCATGCTGAAGGCGATGGGCCTGCCGCTGCCCAAGCAACTGCTGGTTCACGGCTGGTGGCAGAAGGACGGCCAGAAAATGAGCAAGAGCACGGGCAATGTCGTCGATCCGGTCACGGTGATCGATGAGTGGGGCGTGGATGCGTTCCGTTTTTACGCGCTGCGCGAACTGGCCATTGGGCCGGACGGCAACTGGACGGATGCTGGATTTAAGGCGCGTTATTCCGCTGAACTGGCGAACGGGTTGGGGAATCTGGTGAACCGCTCGCTCTCCATGTTGAAGCGTTATCGCAATGGCGTTGTGCCCGAAGCAGCGAGGGATCTGCAACCCGATGCGGAAAAAACCGTCAACGACGCACGCGCCCAATTCGAGACGAACGAACTTCAAGGAGCGCTGCAGACGATCTGGGCGTTGATTACCCGCGCGAACCAGTTCGTAGATCAGACCGCGCCGTTCAAGCTCGCGAAGGATCCGGCGCAGGCACAGCGTTTGGACGAGGTGCTTTACAACCTGGCGGAAACCTGCCGCGTGCTAGCCGTCCTTCTGTGGCCGTTCATTCCAGGAACGGCGTCGAAAATCTTTGCGCAGCTTGGGTTAAACGGCGAACCGAACCAGTTCAACGCGACCGCTTGGGGCGGATTGAAATCTGGCCACGCAATTGGCGACCCGGCACCGCTTTTTCCGAGGAAGGATGTTTGACTGCGGTTCGCGACTCAGGTTGAAGATTCAAGAGCTTTGGTGCCGACGGAGGGGGTCGAACCCACACACTCGTAAGAGTACCAGATTTTGAGTCTAGCGCGTCTGCCAATTCCGCCACATCGGCTGCCAAAAAGCTCGCAAACCATAATGGATGGCATCGTGGCACGCAAGAAACGAATGCATCGAAACCGGGGAAACCTCATGCCGACCGATTTCAGGCGCTCGATTACCAACGTCGGCGCGCGCGGAATCGCTTTGATGATCTTGCCGCTGCTGCTCGTTGGATGTGCCCGGGTTTCCCGGACATCGAAGCCATTTCCCGAATCATCTCGCGACCAGATTTACCGCAGGGCCGCGGCGGAGTCGAGGTCCGTTGACCTCTATAAACCAAGATTTCCAGACTCAGAATCGGAGGCATTTCGACTCGCGCCTTTGTTCCTGATTGAAGCCGGCGGAACCGGCTCGAGTAATTTCATTTCTCCTCCGGAGGTTTTGTTCTTTGCCGCGACCAACCTGATTGGCAGCCAGCCATTGAAGCAATGGACTTATTTGTGGAAGGTGAAATCCGCGCGGCAGGGAAATCCTATGCAGGCGGTGCGGATCACTCTCAATCCCGCTGGGCACCCGTCAATCTGGGAGGTGTTCAGCGATCCTTCCGGTGCTGAGCAGATCTGGATTTCGCAAGCGTTTGAAGTCGCTGCCGCTCTCGAATTCGGTGCCCCTCTGCCGGGCCGGCGCAATTCGGCCGAGGCATCCATTGGAACCGCGCCTTCGGCGATTGTCCCGGGCATTGTCGATGACGGCCCCATGCCAATGGGACCGGTGATTTATGGCGTGGCAGACGGAACCATCCGCAACGTGGCATGCCGCTGTTCTGCGCCGCAGGCAGAATCACTCGAGGCGCAGGGATATTATGAACTCCGTCCGGTTGCGAAGGCCGGGGTGGATTCGAAGGTGGGCCGATTACATACGGAGACCGGTGGCAGTTGGCTGGAAACTGGACGGATCGAGCGGCTGTTGCGCGTGCCCGGTTCCTTCTGAAGTCAGTTGCTGCGGTTGCTGACAGACTTCGCACGCGTCGTGTGATTGCCCTTGTTGCGCACGCTGCGGTCGGCAGGACGCCGCTGGATTTACTGAAGTGGATTCCCATCCTGAAAAATCAGCGGTTTGGAAAATACGGTTGCAATTGAGAACGCGACTATGCATTTTGCACCTCCCTTGGTTCGGGGCGTAGCGTAGCCTGGTAGCGCGCTTGTTTCGGGTACAAGAGGTCGTGAGTTCGAATCTCACCGCCCCGACCATTTTTGAGAATTTCTGAAGTCTTCAGGTT
>CAMLLE010000272.1 GCA_946480555.1 uncultured Verrucomicrobia subdivision 3 bacterium | reverse complement strand
GTAGACAAGGATTTGCCCAAGCGCATCCAAACGTGGCGCGATCGCGGTTATCGGATTCACGTGATGACTGGCGTCTCGTGGGGCAATTACCAGGATTACCTTTACGGCCGCTTCGACGGCCTCAATCACGAGGACGAGGCGCAGACCGTGGCTGACGGCCGGAAGAGCAGTCACGGCGGCGATGTTTATTACATGTGCCCAAGCACGAACTTCGGCGCGTTCCTGTGCGTGGGCGTGCAGCGTGCGCTCGATGCCGGCGCGGAAGCGGTGCATCTGGAGGAACCGGAGTTCTGGGTGAACGCCGGCTACTCGGAAGGTTTCAAACGGGAATGGCGCAGCTACTACAATGAGGACTGGCAGCCGCCGCACCGTTCGGTCGATGCCCAATGGCGCGCGTCGAAGCTGAAATACTTCCTTTATCGCCGCGCGTTGCAGCAGATTTTCGATCACGTGCAGGAGTTCAATCGACGCACCGGCCGCACGGTGCGCTGCTACGTGCCGACGCACAGCCTGTTGAACTACGCGCATTGGGAAATCGTGAGTCCGGAATCCAGCCTCGCACGGTTGAACGGTTGTGACGGCTACATCGCGCAGGTTTGGACCGGCACTTCGCGCACGCCAAATATGTTTCGCGGCAAAGTGAAGGAGCGCACGTTTGAAACGGCGTTTCTCGAATACGGCGCGATGCAGAATCTCGTGCGCGCGACCGGCCGCACAGTCTGGTATTTGAACGATCCAATCGAGGACAACCCGAATCACGACTGGGACGACTACAAGCGGAACTGGGAATGCACGCTGGTGGCATCGTTGTTCCAACCCGAGGTCACACAGTTCGAAGTGGCGCCGTGGCCGGAGCGCATCTTTCGCGGACGCTATCCAAAGTCGGCAAAGCCGGAAGATCGCAAAACGATTCCGCCGCCCTACGCGACCGAGCTTCAGGTGGTGATGAATGCGTTGAACGACATGAAGCAGGACCGCGTGGAATGGGACTGCGGCACAAGCGGCATCGGGTTCTTCATCGGAGATTCGCTGATGTTCCAGCGCGGTGATCCAAAGCCCAGCGACGAGCATCTCAGCCACGTTTACGGTCTGGCGCTGCCGTTTTTGAAACGCGGCATGCCGATTGCGCCCGTGCAGTTGGAGAACGTGACTGTGCCGGATTACCTGAAAGATTTCCGTGTGCTGATGCTGACATATCAAGGCATGAAGCCGCTGAGCGCGGACGTGCACCAGCCGATTGCAGACTGGGTCAAACGCGGCGGCGTGCTGGTCATGTGCGACGATGATTCCGATCCATTCAACCGTGTGCGCGAATGGTGGAACAGCGATGGCCTGAAACACCAAACTCCGCGGGAACATCTGTTTGCGCAGCTTGGAATTGGCGGTGACGGGCAGGGGAACGAATGGCGCGTGGGGAAGGGAAAAGTCATGTGGGTACGGAGCAATCCTGTCGATTTCGCGAGGAGCAAGGAAGGCGATGCGAGAATCGTTTCCGTGGTTCGGAATGCCGCCAAGCACGCCAAGCTGAAGTGGCGTGAGGCAAATTTCCTGTCGCTCCGGCGCGGCCCGTATGTGATTGCGTCGGGCTTGGACGAGTCCATTGAATCTGACACTAAAACGTTGCGCGGGAACTTCGTGAATCTCTTCGATCCAGATTTGCGGGTGCGGAAGGAAGTCAGGGTCGATCCCGCAGGGCGTTTTCTGCTGCGCGATTTGGATTTCGACAAGCGCCGCGACGGCGCGGTGATTGCCTCGGCTTGCAAAACCTTGCCCCTCGGACGCGAGGGGAAGTTGTTCTCGTTCGCGGTCGAAGGCGTGGCGAAAACGCCTGCGGTGGTGCTGATGCACGCTGCGAAAGCGCCAGGCCTGGTGGAACTCGATGGACGGCCCGTCGCCGAAGTGAAGCATTCCGCGAGCGATCGTCTGCTCTGGATTCGCTTCGAAAACGAAGCGCGCCCACGCACGTTGACGGTGCAGTTTTGACGGCGAAGACCCAAGTAGGAGACAACGTAAGGAGTCTCTGAACATTAGCCCAAGTCTGTTTGAGACTCCTCACGTCGTCTCCTACAGGCCGGTTGCCTCACCGATTTCGGTGACTCGAAGCCCCCCTGTTTGGGTGGCTGGACACAGACCTTGTGTGGCGTGTTTGATCTTGGGATTGCGCGGCTGGCCGGAACCGGCACGCGATCCGCTGAATTGAAATGAAGTTAAAGAACCTGCTTCCCATCCTCTGCTGCTCGGTGGCGTTGCCGCTGCGGGCGGAAACTCCCGTTGCGCTCGTGAATCCGCTCATGGGAACGGATTCCACCCACGCATTCTCGCACGGCAACATGTATCCGGCCGTCGCGGTGCCGTTCCCAATGAACACCTGGGCGCCCTACACCCAGCCGCAGAATGATTCGTTTTTTTACAATTATCGCGCGACGCAGATTCGCGGCATTCGGCAGACGCATCAGCCCAGCCCGTGGATCAACGATTACGCCATGGTTTCGCTGATGCCGGTTTCAGGCGAACTGGCCGTGCATGAAGATCAACGCGCGTCCGGCTTCAGCCACGAGAACGAAATCGCGCAGCCGGGTTACTACCGTGTGCGGCTCGACAAATGGAAGGCGACTGCCGAGGTCACGCCGACGGAACGCGCTGCGCGATTCCGGTTCACGTTCGAAGATGCCGGCGCGGGATACGTTGTTCTCGACAGCTTTGATAAAGGCGCTTCGGTGGAAATTCGCCCGTCCGAACGGCAGATCGTCGGCTCGGTGCGCTATCGCTGCGGCGACGCGCCGGAATTTTATTCGAGCAATTTTTTCGTGATCGTGTTCGATCAACCTTTCGATGCTTACGGCGTCTGGGCTGGAACTGAAGTTCGTTCCGGCGCAATGCAGCTTGCCGGCAAACAGGCTGGCGCTTATGTGCAATTCAATGGCGCGGCAGGAAAAACCGTCGGCTGCAAAGTGGCGTCGTCCTTCATCAGCCCGGAACAGGCGTTGCGCAATCTGGAACGCGAGGTGGGCGAGGCGAGCTTTGACACGATCCGTGCCCGGGCTGAGCAACGCTGGAACGAAATGCTGGGGCGTATTCGCATCGAGGGCGGTTCGGACAAGGAACGCCGCACGTTCTACAGCTGCCTCTACCGTTGCCTGTTGTTCCCGCACAAGTTTTACGAGCTGAACGACCAGGGGAAGCCGGTGTATTTCAGCCCTTACGACGGCAAGCTCCACGACGGCGTGCTCTACACCGACAGCGGATTCTGGGACACATTCCGCGCGGCGCAGCCGCTTTACACACTGATATATCCGGACGTGAACGCGGAGATCCTCCAGGGCGTTGTCGCTGCTGCGGAACAGAGCGGCTGGTTCCCGGCCTGGGCCAGTCCGGGGCATCGCGCCTGCATGATCGGCAACAACGCGTTCTCATTGCTGGCCGATGGCTGGATCAAAGGCATCCGTTCCTTCGATTTGAACAAGGCTGTGAGCCTGATGGTTCACGACGCGAAGAACAGCGGGCCGATTCCGACGATTGGCCGCGACGGGGCAAAGTTCTATGAGGAACGCGGTTTCGTTCCTTACTCGCCGGTGAAAGGCGAAATGAGCTTCGCCGAAGCCACGGCCAAGACGCTCGAATACGCTTACAACGATTTCTGCCTCGCCAGGCTGGCGCAGGTCGCAGGCCGCAATGACGCTGCGAAGGAATTCGCCGCAAAGGCGATGAACTGGACGAACGTCTTCGATCCGAAGATTGGATTCGTCCGTGGACGCAAAGCCGATGGTTCCTGGGTGGAGCCGTTCTATCCGAACGAATGGGGCGGCGCGTTCACGGAAGGTTGTTCGTGGCATTGGACCTGGTGTGTGTTTCACGACATTCCCGGGTTGATGAGCGCCATGGGCGGCGAGAAGGCATTTGCCGAGAAGCTCGACGCGGTGTTCAGCACGCCAAACGACGTTCGCGTGGGCAGCTACGGCGGCATGATTCACGAAATGACGGAAATGGTCGCTGCCGACATGGGGCAATACGCGCATGGCAATCAGCCGATCCAGCACATGATCTACCTCTACAACTACGCCGGGCAGCCGTGGAAGGCGCAGTCGCGCGTGCGTTGGGCGATGGGCAAGCTCTACTCGCCGACGCCGGACGGCTATTGCGGCGATGAAGACAACGGCCAGACTTCCGCGTGGTATGTGTTCAGCGCGCTGGGCTTCTATCCCGTTTGCCCGGGCGACGACAAGTATGTGATCGGCACGCCAATGTTCGATCGCGCGACGATCACGTATCCGAACGGCGGAAAGTTCATCATCGACGCCAAAGGAAACGGTCCGCAACGTCCCTACATTCGCAGCGCAAAGCTGAACGGCGCTGCGTTCGAACGGACCTTCCTGCACCATGATGAGCTGGTGAAAACCGGGGAGCTTCACTTTGAAATGACTTCCGCGCCAAATTACAAATGGGCCGTCGAAGCGGCGAACCGGCCTTCATCGCCGATGCGGGAATTGCAGGAAAAGATCAAATAGAAGGCAGAGCGGCAGCTCCGCCCTACCAATCCGGGCAGGGCTTCGTTGCCGCACAGCCCATAACTCAGAACCTATGGCAACCATCGCAACCACCAGTTCGACTTCGACACCGTCTGCGACCGGCCAAAGCTATCGCGGCTCGTTCGCGATCATGACCTCGCTGTTCTTCCTGTGGGGTTTCATGACGGTCTTCAACGACATCCTGATCCCGCGGTTCAAAGAAGCGTTTGATCTAAATTACTTCCGCGCGATGCTGGTGCAGTTCGCTTTCTTCGGCGCGTATTTCATCGGCTCAATGATCTACTTCGTCATCTCGGCGACCAAGGGCGATCCCATCGCGCGCATCGGTTACAAGAACGGCGTCGTGATCGGGTTGGTGATCTCGGCCTGCGGCAGCGCGCTGTTCTGGCCCGCGGCGAGCGCCACATCGTATCCGATGTTTCTGAGCGCGCTGTTCATCGTGGGAATCGGCTTCGCCATGCTGCAAATCGCGGCGAATCCTTACGTCACGATTCTCGGCCCGGAGAAAACTGCCTCGAGCCGCCTGAACCTCGCGCAAGGATTCAATTCCATCGGCACGACGGTCGGCCCGTTGATCGGCGGTTATCTGATTTTCAGCTATTTCGCCAAGGTTGACGCGCACGGCGCAGATTCGGTGAAGGTTCCCTACCTCGCGTTCAGCATCATCTTCCTGCTGCTCGCGGCCGTATTTTTCTTCATCCACCTGCCGCATGTGGGAGAAGGCAAGAT
>CAMLLE010000271.1 GCA_946480555.1 uncultured Verrucomicrobia subdivision 3 bacterium | reverse complement strand
CTCTTCCGGCCATCTGTGTGTCATCTGTGTTCATCTGTGGCTGCACTCAGGGATGCGTGAGCACGTGGCGCAGGTAGAGATACATCAGGGGGGCGTTGAACAGCAGGCTGTCGAGCAAGTCCAGAATGCCGCCTATGCCCGGGAAGAGCTTGCCGGAATCCTTCACACCGGCTTCGCGTTTGAACAACGATTCAATCAGGTCGCCGACCACTGCGCTGACGCTGAGAATCACGCCGAGAATCACCGCGTGCAGGTAGTTCATCCCGAACATGCGGTCGCCCAGAAAGTGCGCGAAGGCCACACTGGCACCCGTGGAGACGAGAATTGCTCCCGCAAAACCTTCCCAAGTTTTTCCCGGGCTGATGCGCGGGATCATTTTGTGTTTCCCGATCAGCGATCCAACGGCGTAGGCCCCCGAGTCGCTGAACTTCGTCACGAGAATGAAATAGAGCACGTAGAGTTTCCCCGATTGGGAGAAGCCGGGCGGAAATGAGAAGAACTGGATTTTCTGGATGAAGTTCAGCAGCCACGGCACATACATCAGACCGAACAGCGTCGTCGCAATGGCCAGGATTCCCGCCGTGTTACTCTTGGCAAAGAACTGGCGGAGACAGAGGCCGAGCACGAACAGGATCAGGAAACTTGTTTCGAAATCATTGACGCGCGCCGGAGAATCCTGCCGTCCCAGCACCCCGGTCAAATTCAGGAACGTCCCCGCCATCAGCAGCATGCCGCCGAACAAGCCCCAGTTCCGGAAGCAAACCAGGTCGCGTTTGGCCACCAATCCGTAGAACTCAATCAGGCCAGTGACGGCCAGGAAAATCATCGTCGCGCCGAACACGTAATCCGAAAGCAGCTTGTTCTTCGAGAAAAGCGCGGTGAGGACGATTGTCCAAAGGATCACCGTGCTGGTGAGCCGGCGGGCGAAAACTTTAAGCTTTGATGGTGGTGCCGGAACCGGCGCGGACGCATCAGACATGCGCGAAAGAATGGAAACAGCGCTTCGGGGTGTCGAGGCAGATTTGAGCCCCGGTCATTCAGCCCAGCTCGAATGGGGTGAACGCGGGGTTTCGCACCCGCGTCGTTTTCCGTACGGTTCCTGCCAAGGTCAAAACGTTATGGGCGCGAAAATAAACGTACCGATCCAGGACCACACTCTGACGCGCAAGACAATCCTGCTCGTCGAAGACAATCGAGACGACGAGGAACTTACGCTGCGTGCGCTCAGAAAAAGCAACATCATGAACCACGTCATCGTGGCACGCGACGGCGAGGAGGCGTTGAACTTCCTGTTTGGCACCGGCGATGTCGGGCATGGCGCCGCACCGGAGCTGCTTCCCGCAGTGGTGTTGCTGGACTTGAAGCTGCCGAAGGTCAACGGCATCGAAGTGCTGCGCGAAATCCGCTCGAACCCGCGCACCCACCGCCTGCCGGTCGTGGTCCTGACCAGTTCAAAAGAAGAACGCGATCTCGCGCAAGTTTACGATCTCGGTGCAAACAGCTATTTGCACAAGCCGGTCGATTTCGAAAAGTTTTTGGAAGCCGTCGGCCACGTGGGAATGTATTGGGTGCTCTTCAACGAAATCCCCGCTGCCGAGCCGGCGATGTCTTGAGCGGGGCGCCCGCGCATTCCCTTCAACCGCAAGTTTGCAGTCTCAACGGGATTGCGAATCGCCCAGCCTGGCTTCTCACTGAATCGTTGGCAGCGTCGTCATCAGCCGTTCGTCCAGCCGGCGGCGGATGGTTCCGACCAAATCCTGCGGGTGATACGGCTTCGGAAGGAAGTTGAAACCTTCGGTCAACTGATGCTCCTGACAGACGGCGTCAAGGCTGTAACCGGTGGTGAAAATCGTCTTCAGCAACGGCTTCTTCGCCTGCAGCTCCTGCGCCAGCGTCCATCCGGAAATCCCGTCCGGCATGACCATGTCCGTGAGCAAGAGGTCGATCTTCTCCGAATGCTGATCCCAGATTGACAACGCTTCGACGCCAGAGCTGGCCGGAACAACGCGATAACCATTCCGCGTCAGGATTTTCACCGCCAGGCTGCGCAGCGCTTCCTCGTCTTCGACCAGCAGGATGGTTTCTGTCCCACCCGCCGCATCCTCGCGCGGCTGGCGAACGGGAACCGGGGTGCCATTCGGAGACGAAACGGGAAGATAAATTTCAAACGTCGCTCCCTGTCCCAGCCGGCTCTTTACATCGATCCAGCCTTCGTGCTGTTTCACGATTCCGTAGGTCGTCGCCAGGCCCAATCCGGTTCCCTTGCCGGGCTCCTTCGTTGTGAAAAACGGTTCGAACAACCGGGGGAGCACTGCGGGATCGATGCCGCATCCGGTATCGGAAACGGTGACTCGTGCGAACGTGCCCTTCCGCGCGCGCGCATTCGTTACAAGCATCGCCTCTGTCACCTGAATCTCATCGGTGCGAATCAATGCCAGACCGCCCTTGGGCATCGCGTCGCGCGCGTTCACCACCAGGTTCAACACGATCTGCTCGATCATGGCGCGATCGGCATGCACGGACAGCAATTCGGGGCACGGCTGGAACTGGAGGCAAATGTCCTCCCCCACCAGCCGCCGGAGCATCTTGTTCAACTGGCTGATGACGTCGTTCAAATTGAGGTGCTCTGGTTGCAGCCGTTTCTTGCGGCTGAACACGAGCATTTGCGACGTCAGATTCGCGGCGCGTTCCGCGGCAGATTCAATCTGCAACAACGCGTCGTGCGCTGCGGGCTTTTGATGTCCATCTGCCAGCAGGCATTGTGCATAGCCGCGGATGACCGTGAGGAGATTGTTGAAATCATGCGCAACGCCGCCTGCCAGCTGGCCCAGTGCTTCCATTTTCTGTGACTGTCGCAACGCTTCTTCAGCGCGGGCGCGTTCGGCCATTTCGCCTTTCAACTGCGCATTGGCGTGTTGCAGCTCCGCGGTCCGGCGGCGCACGAGCGATTCGGATTCATCGAGCTTCGCGCGGGCCACCTGATGCAACGACCACTTCTCGGTGAGCGCGTGCGCCAGTTGCAGGGCTTCAATGCTGTCGAACGGCTTCTTCAAAATCAGCACCCGGTCGCTGCGGCCAAGCCGGTCCATCATTTCGCCCCAGGAATAATCTGAAAACGCGGTACACATGACGACCTGGATGTCGCGGTCGGCCGCCAGAATCTTTGCGGCGGTCTCCACACCATCCCAGCCGACGGGCATTCGCACATCGACAAATGCCAGCGCAAATGGCTGCGCGTTCTGCAACGCTGCCTCCACTAGCGCAAATCCTTCCTGACCGCTGGACGCACAGCTCACCTGAAACTGGACCTCGGCCTTGCCGGGATCATGCGTGCTGCCGAACAGTTCAGCTTCGGCACTGGCCATCTCCGCGGGCACGTCGCTGCCCGGCTGCAGAATTTTTTTGAAATCTGCGTGAATGGCCGGATTGTCATCGATGACGATGACCCGGTGATTGGAGTGGATGTCAGGCATGGTTGTCTTTCTTTGCCGCAACCGGCAGTTCGAGAGTAAAGGTGGCGCCGCGCCCCACGCCGTCACTGTGCGCCCGCAACACACCGCCCATTTCTTTCGCCACCAGCGCGCCGCTGTGCAGTCCGAAACCGTGCCCCTGTTTGCGTGTCGTAAATCCGTGACTGAAAATCCGCGTCATGTTCTCGGCCGGAATGCCGACGCCATTGTCGGCCACCGCGATGCTGATGTGGCCGTTTGTCTGGCCGATGCTCAAGGTGATGCGCTTGTCGGCACGGCCGGATTCCTCGCACGCGAACTTCGCGTTGCGGATCAAGTTCACCAGAATCTGCAGCACCTTGTGCTTGTGCAGCGCCACGGGCGGCACGGCGGTGAAATCACGCACGAGTTCCACCTCGTGCCGCGACAATGAACCCGCGTTCATTTGCACCGCATCCTCGACCAGTTCCTCCACACGCACCGTTTCCGTCACACCGGACACCTTCGCGTAGCTTTGCTGCATTGAGACGATGTCCTTGATGTGCTCGATGTTCTTCCGCAGCAATTCCAGTTCGGAAAGATTCCGCTGCTTCTCCGACTCCACCTGGTCGGCGAGCTGCTTCAGGAACCGGGGAATCTGCTGGCCGCGCTTGTCCTCGGTGATGAATTCGCCGAGCCGCCCGGCGTTTTCCTCCAACAACTCCACGACGCGCGGCAGGAGCGACGCCTTGGATTTGCGAATGCCATCCGACACCAGTGTCGCGGAGATGTTCACGCTGTTGAGGACGTTGCCGACGTTGTGCAGCACGCCGGTCGCGACCTCGGCCATGCCCGCCTGGCGCGAGGTCTCGATCAATTCCTTGTTGAGGGCGGCAATCTTCGATTCGGTGCGTTTGCGTTCCGTGATGTTGCTGAGGAATCCGTGCCAGAGAATCGCGCCGCCGGACTCGTGTTCGGGCATGGAATTGCCCTCAACCCAGAGTTCGCCCAGCAGCGGATGATTCACCCGGAACTCCTGATGCCAGGGCGTGAGTTTGCGGCACGCCTCCTTCACTGACGCGCGAACGTGGTTCACGTCGTCGGGATGCATTCGTTCGAAAAGCTTGGCGGCATCATGCTGGACCTCGGCTGGCCGCAATCCGAACAGTTCCTCCAGGCGCGGACTGGCGTACGGAATGGAATAGGAACCATCCGGAGCCACGCGGAAGGTATGGATCACGCCCGGAACGGCGGCGGCGATCTTCGCCAGGCGCTCCTGCATCTCGAGACGTTCACGCAAGGCTTCCTCGGCGCGGCGGCGTTCCGTGATGTCCCGGAAGCAAAGCACGCTGCCGGCATAAACCCCGTCCACTTCCTGCGGCTGGGAATGGCGTTCGAATACGCGTCCATCGGCGAGTTCCAAAACGTCCGTCGCCTGCACGTTCTGGTTTCCGCGATCAAAAGCGCGGGAGACGAATGCCTCGGGGTTCCGCAGCTGCGCACGGACAAAGTCCAAAAGCGCCGGGCCGTTGCCGTCAGCGATCAGCGAAGTGGAAATCCCCCACATCTTCAGGAACTTGGCGTTCATCTTCGTAACCCGCCCGTTCTGGTCCAGCACGAGAATGCCATCCGCCGTGGATTCCAGAGTCGCATTCAGCAGCGACACGGAATTCGCGAGCTGGCCAGTGCGTTCCTGCACGCGCTGCTCCAGAGTGTTGCGCGCGGATTCCAGCTGCGCATCGCGTTCCTGGATTTGCGAGAGCATTTCATTGAAGCCGTCCATCAACTGGCCAAGTTCGTCGTCACCCACTCGCTCCACGCGGACGGAATAATCCTTCTTCACCGCC
>CAMLLE010000270.1 GCA_946480555.1 uncultured Verrucomicrobia subdivision 3 bacterium | reverse complement strand
TCACTGGGATCAACTCTGGCCAAACTGAATGGTGCGGGTGCCAAGTTGCGCCCGTATCCGATGGGTGAGGGCCGAAGCCCGGGCGAGAGTTCTATCCGCCGCTGATGAAACGACTATTGAGAAGCATCATTGAAGACACTCAAGTCCCACGCCGCACGCCACTGAATCACCGGCCTTTCGCCCTCGAACTGGACTGGCAGCCAGACGTAACGCGAATCCGCCAGGTCCCATTGTTTCCAACGGTCGAACATCGCGATGTAGGCGTCCTTCTTTCCCGGAACTTTCAGCACGAATGTACTTTGTGAATTGAAGGTCTTTTCCGAATTGTCGCCGCGGCAGGGGTTCCCGAATTCCTTCCAAGGTCCGAAGATATTGTCCGCAACGGCTGATCTCGCGGCGTTCGGCGCCCAACCGGTGCAACCGGAAGCGATCAGGTAATATTTTCCATCGCGCTTGAACACAGCGGGCGCTTCCATGAAGCGGCCAACAAGCACGCGCACATATTCCCCGGAAGGCTTCAGGTAATCGTCGGTTAGCTTCGCAATGTGCATGGTGTCGTTTCCTTCGGAGGCGTAAAACTGATACGCCGTGCCGTCGTCGTCCACAAACACGGTTTGGTCGCGTGCCATCTGGCCGTTCTCAAAATCGCGCGCGAGCCGGTTGCCTTCGCGCTGGACTTTATCTTCTGGAGTCGCGTTCACCGGCCAGTGACCGGCGTTGGGACGGAAGCTGCCTTGATATATGAACGGTCCAGCCGGCGTATCGCTCACGGCCACGCCAGCACGGGCGACGGCGTAATCCGATGAGTCCTGATGAAACCACATCACGAATTTCCCGGTTCGCGCGTTGTAGATCACTTTGGGGCGTTCGATGACTTTTTCGGAATGCAGATCGTGCCGCGGCTTGTCTGTAACCGGCGCGAGGGCGACGCCTTCGCTTTTCCAGTCGTACAAATTCGTAGAGGAATAGCATGAGACGCCGCCGGCCAGCACGCGAGTTCCGCCCCAGGATTCATTTGCCTCCGTGACGTAGGTGCGGCCTTCCTTGATTTCGCCATACCAGTAAAACGTTCCGTCATGCACGAGGATGCCGCCGCCATGTGCGTTGATCGGCGCGCCCGCTGTATCGCGCCAAACCTCTCCGGGTTGAAACGCTTTGGCGGCGGTCGAATCAGCCGCTGACACCGCAAGGGGAATTACTGAAAGAAAAATTGCGACTGCACCAGAAAACCGGCGCACCACTGACTTCTTGAAGAATAGCTGCACGACCGAATCATACGAAAGGCCCCGCGCCAGAGTCCACTCACCCAATCGGGGATTGCCAAAGCTGCCGATCTCAATGGGCCAACGCTAACCACCAAGTCGCAATCATCAGCGCGGCGTAGAGAAAACCGGAAATCAAATTTGCGGCGGGATTGCGCCAGACGCGTGGAATCATCAGCAGCACGCAACCCAGAGCGAGCCCGGAAATAAATCCGCCAAAGTGCGCCAGCACGTCCGTCGTGGGATTCAAGCCGAGCAGCACAAACAACATCACGCCGCCAAGCATTGCGGTTACGGAGTATTTCCACGCGCCCGGTTGTTTGCGAAATCCAAATACCTGCGCCGCCAGCAGGCCCACGCAGGCCATCACCATTCCCGAAGCGCCCAAGCTTCGATGCTCCG
Source organism: uncultured Verrucomicrobia subdivision 3 bacterium (assembly GCA_946480555.1). The sequence continues at coordinate 3,613 of CAMLLE010000270.1, read as the reverse complement.
GATACAGCAGCCATGTGAAGACGTTCCCACCGATGCCCGCGATGAAGGCGGCAAGCAAGCCCACGCCAGTTCCAAACCCTCCCATCGTGAGGCCGAGCAGAGCAACACCGATGGTGATGTTTGACATCAGGTGTGCAAGATCTCCATGCAGGCACGTGGCTGTGGCGAGCCGCCAGAACTCTCCCTTGGAAACGGCAGCGCTGTTCATCAGCCCTTTTGATTGGAACTCCGGTGAACTCACCTGGAGCGAATAAAACAAAGCCATCAACAATACCCAGGCAAACGCCGCCCAATCGAAGTGCAGATGCGATTGGATGTTCTGCTGCCATGGCCACAGGCGATTCTCCGATTCGAAGCGCGCGATTAATTCCTCGGCTTTCGCCAGCTGGCCTTCATCCAGCAACAACGCCCAGCCGAGCGTTTCGTCAAAGTCGATGACGCACTCGACGCCCTGGCTCGCCAGCACGAGACTCCAATCCCAGGCCTGGCGCTTCGACATCGTTGAGATGCGCGCGGACATGCGCGGAGAGAGTCGGCGATCTGTAGTCATCGCGCAACTACACGGGATTGAAAGTCCAATGTGCTTCACCGCGGTGATGCGGGAGAGAGCAGCGGCTCTTGTCAGCGAATCTCATTTTGGCAGCGAGAACCGAACGTCTTAACGGTTTCCCCACCTCTCCGCGGTGAACCTGGGCTTCAATCTTGCCCTGACTTCGGTCGCTCCTATAATTCGCCGCGTGCTCGACATTAAACTGATTCGTGAGAAGCCGGATTTTGTGCGCGAACGCCTTGCCGCGCGCGGAGCGGGCGATGAAGCGCTCGTGGATAAAATCCTCGCCGCTGATGAACAACGCCGGAAACTGCTGGCGGAACTGGAGACGTTGAAGGCGCAGCGCAACCGGGTGTCGAAAGAAATCGGCGCGCTGATGGGACAGAAGAAGCTCGCCGAAGCCGAAGCGAAAAAGCAGGAAACGCGCGACCTCGGCGATCGCATCACAAAGCTCGATGCCGACGTTTCGGCGGTGGATGCAGACCGCGATTCGCTGATGCTCCAGCTCCCGAATCTTCCTCACGCGACTGTTCCGTTTGGCAAAACCTCCGAGGACAATCCTGTGCTGCGAACCTTCGGCGAGAAGCGCTCGATGGATTTCAAGCCGAAGACGCATGTTGAATTGTGCGAACACTTGAAGCTCGTCGATTTCGCACGCGCGGCGAAGTTGTCTGGCAGTGGATTCCTGCTCTACACGAATTGGGGCGCGAAGCTGGAACGCGCGTTGATACAATTCCTGCTCGATCTTCACACGCGCGAGCACGGCTACACCGAAGTCTCGCCACCGTTCATGGTCGGTCCGCAATGCCTTGAAGGCGTCGGACAATTTCCAAAGTTCAAGGATCAATACTACGGCGTCGCGGAAGGCAACCGCGCCGATGAACTCGGAAAACTGTTCCTGATTCCCACGGCTGAAACTCCGATCGCAAACATTCATCGTGAAGAAATATTGAAGGAGTCGCAGCTGCCGGTGTTCTACTGCGGCTACACACCGTGTTTCCGTGGCGAGGCGGGGGCAGCCGGCGTCGGCACCCGGGGCATGATCCGCGTACATCAGTTCGACAAGGTCGAATTGATCAAGATCGTAAAGCCGGAAGACGGTTACGCCGAGCACGACAAGATGCTGGCGAATGCCGAGCGCGTGCTGCAGCTGCTGGGATTGCATTATCGCGTGGTGACGCTCTGCACGGGCGACATGGGCTTTGCGAGTGCCAAGACCTACGATATCGAGGTCTGGGCGCCAGGGCAGGGGAGCTACCTGGAAGTTTCCAGCGTGTCTAACTGCGAGGATTTTCAAGCGCGCCGCATGAACCTGCGTTTCAAAACTGAGTCCGGCGAAAATCGCTTTCCGCACATCCTGAATGGCAGCGGCACGGCATTGGCGAGGCTGTTTGTGGCTTTGATTGAAACCTGGCAGCAAGAGGACGGATCGGTGTTGATCCCGGAACCGCTGCAGCCGTATCTGCGCGCGGATCGCATCTCGGCCTGAAGATGGCGACTGAACCCACTGGCAAAGCGCGCGGCTGCCGATACCTTGCCGCATGAAAATCCTGCTGGCCAGCAGTGAGGTTCACCCTTATTCGAAAACCGGCGGACTGGCCGACATGGTCGGCGCGTTGGGAAAACATCTGGCGCGGGCCGGTCATCGTGTCGGCTTGGTGACGCCCCTGTATGCTGGCATTCGCGAGAAATTCAAGGATCTGAAACCGTTTGGAAAACCGCTGGAGGTAAAGCTCGATTGGCGCACGGTTCCTGGAGAAATCTGGACGCTCGAGCCCGTCGATGGCCTGACAATCTACTTCGTTGATCAGCCGGATTTTTTCCAACGCGCCGGGTTGTATCAGGACCTCGGCGTGGATTTCACCGACAATGCGCAACGGTTCCTTTTTCTTTCCAAGGCAGTGGTTCATCTCGCGCTGACGCTGTCATGGAAACCGGAGATTGTTCACGTTCACGACTGGCAGGCCGGAGTTGTGCCGTTGCTGATTCACCACGAAAGACTGACGCGCAGAAAAGGGCGGGGGAGATCATTGCGGACCTGCCTGACCATTCACAACCTCGCGTATCAAGGTTTGTTTCCATCCTGGGATTTTCCGCTGACAAATTTGCCATGGAATTATTTCAATTCCGAAGGCGCGGAATTCTACAACCAATTCAACTGTCTGAAGTCCGGAATTGCCTTCGCTGACTTGGTCACAACCGTCAGTCCGAAGTACTCCCGGGAAATAATGACTCCTGAATACGGCTGCGGCCTCGACGGGTTCCTGACCAAGCACGAGTCGAAGCTGATCGGCATTTTGAACGGCGTGGATTACGAGGAATGGAACCCGGAAACGGACACACACATCGATGCCCCCTACTCGTCCGCGGATCTGAGCGGCAAAACGGCATGCAAGGCGGCGCTGCAGGCTGAAATGGGTTTGCCCGTGAACGAACCAGTGCCGCTCTTTGGAAGCATAAACCGGTTGGTAGAACAAAAAGGCGTTGATATCCAGCTCGGTGCGCTTGAGGAGATGTTGAGCGCCGACATCCAGTTCGTGCTGCTTGGCAGCGGAAATCCGGCGTTCGAAGCCGGTTATCTGGATTTGGCGCGGCGATATCCCACCAAAGTAGCCGTGAAGATCGGCTACAATCACAGCCTCTCGCACCGGATCGAAGCTGGGACGGATTTCTTTCTCTTGCCATCGCGGTTCGAACCATGTGGTTTGAACCAGATGTACAGTTTGCGCTACGGCAGCATCCCGATCGTGCGCGCCACTGGCGGATTGGATGACACGGTTATCGACTTCAATGAATCCTCTGAAGCCGCGAATGGAATCAAATTCACCGAATATTCCAGTTCAGCGCTCGCTAAGGCGATTCGGAAGGCAATCGCAATCTACGAGGAACCCGATTTGCGAATGCATTATCGATTGAACGGTATAGAGGCCGACTTTTCCTGGAGTCGTACCGCAAAAGAGTATCTGCAGATTTACCAAAGCTTGTGATCGTGTCGGCGGTCGTTGCCGCAAAGGATGAAATAAATATAACAAACATTGTGCATCCTATAATGTGTTTTGAATG
>CAMLLE010000269.1 GCA_946480555.1 uncultured Verrucomicrobia subdivision 3 bacterium | reverse complement strand
TCGGCACGAACGACCTCACCCAGACCGCGCTCGGCATCAGCCGCGACGACATGGGCTCGTTCCTCATGCCTTACGTCGAGAACGAAGTCTTCAAGAAGAATCCGTTTGCGACGCTCGACCAGGTTGGCGTCGGCCAGCTCATGAAGATTGCCGTCGAGAAGGGCAATGCTTCACGTCCTGGCATCAAGCTCGGCATCTGCGGTGAGCACGGTGGCGATCCTGACTCCGTGAAGTTCTGCCATCGCATTGGCCTGAACTACGTGAGCTGCTCGCCGTATCGCGTCCCGGTCGCCCGCCTCGCCGCTGCGCAGGCCGCGATCGAAGACAAGCGCAAGGCCGCCGCTGCTAAGAAGAAGAAGTAAGCTGTAGCGGCGGTCTGTGACCGCCGCACATTTCGTCGCTCGTAGAGCGACGCTACAAAGATTCAAAGCCGCTCCGGGAAACCGGAGCGGCTTTTTGCTGGGACTTAAAGAATCAAGGCCGGATTGCGATGTGAACTCAGCTCACCGTCAGCACTTTGTATTGGCTCCTGGTTCCAGCGATGGTCAGCTGCAGCCGCTCGCCTTGTTTCTTGCCGGTGAGTTGGGAGCCGAGCGGTGATTGTGGAGTGATCACCAGCACTTCGCGTCCCTTGAATTCGAGTTCCGTTCCGCCCGCGCGCGGGCCGACAAAATACAAGCTTCGTTCCTTGCCCGCTTCCAGTTCCACCAGCGCGCCAACGTCGATGGGATCGCCTTTCGCAAACGGGCGCGCGTCCATGGCTTCAAATTCGCGGATGGCCGCCTCCATCTCCGCCGCCTGGCGTGACTGGCCGCGCGCCAGGTAGGACGCTTCCAGGCCGCGCGTGTCGTATTTGCTTTCGGCTTTGCTTTGCTCGTGCGTGGCTTCGGCGTGCGCATTACGTGCGGCGCGAACATAAACTTCAAGCTCTGCCGTCAATTTGGCCACAATGGCTTTCAATAGCTCTTTCTTCTGCATGACTGGCCGCCCAGTCTGGCTATGCCGAAATCGGGAAGCAATACCTGGACATTCCGGGACATGCTCGCTCATGGACGTGCCGCGGGTTCTCCGGTAAGGTGCGGGCAACGCGGCCCCGGTCGAAGTCGATCGGGGCTGAAATTTTTGATGCGTTGGATCGTGGCCAGTCTGGTTTCGGCGGTGTTCCTCGGGATTTACGAACTCTGCACGAAGCACGCCGTTCGCAACAACGCCGTTTTTCCCGTGCTGTTTTTCAGCACGGTCACCGGAGCGGCGGTGTGGTTTGTGTTGCTCGGAATTCAACTGGTTCAACCGGGGCTGCTGCCGCCTTCACTCGTCACGCAGCCGCTCAACTTGGTTCAACATCTGCAACTCCTGTTGAAGTCGGCGATCGTCACGAGTTCATGGGTGTTCACTTATTTCGCGCTGAAACATCTGCCGCTTTCGCTGGGATCTCCCATCCGTGCCACGAGTCCGTTGTTCACCTTGTTCGGCGCGATCCTGATTCTGGGCGAACGCCCGAGCACGCTGGAAATCATCGGCGTGCTGACGACGCTGGCTTCATTTGTTGCGCTGTCGTTCGTGGGCAGCCGCGAAGGCGTTCATTTTCACAAGGACAAATGGGTCGGTTACCTGATCGTCGGCACGTTGTTTGGCGCGGTCAGCGCGCTCTACGACAAGTTCCTGCTTGGCTCAGGCCGATTCGATGTTCCCACGGTGCAGGCGTGGTTTTCGGTTTACCTGTTCGTGCTGTTCACGCCGTTCATGATCGGCTGGCAGAAGCGATGGTGGGAACGCAACGAGTTTTACTGGCGCTGGAGCATCCCGATGATCGCCATCGCGCTGTTGATCGCCGACTACATTTACTTCAGTGCGCTGGCTGATCCGGAATCGCTTGTGTCGATGGTGATGAGCCTGAGACGCGGCAGCACGCTGGTGGCGTTTGGTGGCGGAATCCTGATCTTTGGCGAAAAGCACGGGAAAGAGAAATTGCCGGCGGTGATTGGAATTCTGGTGGGGATTGTTCTGACGATCCTTGGCTGACGCACCGCATCTTGCACATTCCCACTCGCCATTCCGCAATCAGCCTTTCAGAATCGCGCGCCATGAATTGCTTCGTCACCGGAGCCTCCGGATTTATCGGCGCGAACCTCGTGCATGAACTGATCGCGCGCGGGCATCGCGTCAAGGCGCTGATGCGCCGCGGCAGCGATGCGCGCGGGATCGCCGGGCTCGATGTGGAGCGCGTCGAAGGCGATGTGCGGGAGCGCGACCGGCTGAAGTCGGTGATGCGCGGTTGCGACTGGTGCTTTCACGTTGCGGCGAGCTATTACCTCTGGCTCAAGGACTATGCGCCGATGTATGCCGCAAACGTGGACGGCACGCGCAATGTCCTGGAAAGCGCGGCGGACGCGGGCTGTTCGCGAATCGTTTACACGAGCACCGTCGGTTGCATTGGCCTTCCGAAGGAAGTCAATGGAAGCGTGATTCCAACCGACGAAACCACGCCAGTTTCGGAAGCGCAGATGAGCAATCACTACAAGCGCTCCAAGTGGCGCGCGGAAGTCGTCGCGCGCGAACTTGCCGGAAAGGGCCTGCCCATAGTGATTGTGAATCCAAGCGCGCCGGTGGGGCCGCGCGATGTGAAGCCGACGCCGACGGGGCAGGTGATCGTTGATTTTTTGAACCGTCAGATGCCGGGCTACGTGGATACGGGATTGAACTGGGTTCACGTTCGCGACGTGGCGATCGGTCACATTCTCGCCGCGGAAAGAGGCCGGCCTGGCGAGCGCTACATTCTCGGGAACGCGAACGGAAATTGGACCATGAAGTCCGCGCTGGAGGTGTTGCAGGAAATCACCGGATTGCCCGCGCCAAAGATGCAGGTGCCCCATGCCGTCGCGTTGACGGCTGCCTATGTGAACGAAGCGATTTCAGCCGTGACGGGAAAACCGCCGAAGGCGCCGCTCGCGGGTGTGCGCATGGCGAAATACAAAATGTTCTTCAACCCGGCGAAGGCGATTCGCGAACTTGGCCTGCCCCAGACGCCGCCGCGCGAAGCCCTGGCCGATGCGGTGAACTGGTTTCGTCAGAATGGATACGTGAAGACTTGAGGCGAACGATTTTTACGGAGGCAGCAGCTTTTGCCGAAGAGTTGGGCTGGCGTTTCTGCTCGAGATTTGGCGCAACCGGGTTTGCGCGGTCCAACCGCCCTTTCGGATGCGCAACGTCACCGAGCCTTCGTCGCGGGTGAAAATGACTGCGACGCCATGCGCTGCCAGGCGCGACCGATCCGGGGCGGAACAACGCTGGGCTGGCGGAAATTCAAAATCGGCGATGATCACCAAGGACGGAGAAATCGCATTCAACAGCGCGTCGCAGATTGCCTCGCCTTGTTCAGGAATTCCCGCGACGACAATATCAGCGCGCAAATCCGGTCCGGAATTCAGCAGGGCTTTCTGTCCTTCGGCGCCCAGCTCGGACAGCAGGAGGATTCGCGCACCATCAAAATCTCCACGCAGCACCAGTGCAGAATCGTTTGCGTGCGCGAAGCGATTGGTGGGGAACGGATGCAGGACGAACCACGACCCGATTCGATCTCCCGTTTGGACGCGGCGCCATCGCTCTGGCGTTTGTTCCAGGCGCCGGATTAATGCGCGATAGCTGGCCGAGCGCACGCGCGCGGTGCTGGTGATCACGCGAGCGACGGGAGTCTGATCCAGCAATTCAGCCGCGCCGCCCACGGCATCGATGTCTCCATGACTGAACGCAACTTGAGGGAGCGCATTCACACCCTGAGACTGCAGGAACGGTCCGACGAGGAATCGGAATGCCGTCGAACTGCCGGAATCCATGAGAAGGTCGTTTTCCGTTCCGGACGCGTTGCAGAAGATGGCGGAACCGCCGGAGAAGGGGAGGATCGTGATCTCAGTTTGTTTGAGATGGAACCAGGTTTCGCTTCCGAGCAATGCGATTGCAAGAAGGCCCCCCGCGGCGAACCACCTCCGCAGTTTTACCTGAAACGCAACGCCTGAAATCACTGCAAACAGGGCTGAATAGTAAACTGCCATTGAAAGAACGCCCGGGGCGTGCACGAAGAAGCAGGCACCTGGAATTTGCACGCTCCATTCGCTCAGCGCAGTCATGGCCCACATCCAGAACCAAGCCGAAGCGTTGAAGAGTTCCGTGCCGACTGGCAGCCAGTTCCCGCAGACCAAGCTGCCGAGCGAGCTCGCCAGCGCGAGGCTGCCCATCGGGACAAGAACGAGGTTGCAGGGCAACGTCGCGGGGCTGACGACGTGGAAATAAAGCGCCGTGAGCGGCCAGGCGCCGAGCCATGCGGCGAGCGAGGTGATGAATGCCGTGGTGACGGGGCGGATGATCGCCATGGACCAGCGTTGCCAGCGAGGGATCAATTCAGCGGGAAGAAATGGATCGTGCCGCAGCAGACGATCTCGCCAGCGTTCCAGTGGCGGCAGCATCAATGCGAGCGAAAGCACCACGAGAAAGGACAGTTGAAAGCCGGCTTGAAACATTTGTTGCGGATCGAACACGAGGAGAATCAACGCAGCCGCGGCGAGCGAGTTCAACAGATCGACCGGACGTTTGAGCATCCAGCCACCAACGACGATGGAGGTCATCAGCGTGGCGCGAACGGCGGAAGCCTGCCAGCCGGTGGCGCCGGTGTAGAACCAGATCAGCGGAATCACCACCATCCCGCACCATTCCCGCGGGATGCGCGCGATGCGGCACAGCGCCACGAGGATGGCTGCGATGAGTGCAAGGTGAAGTCCGGAAATCGCAAACAAGTGCATGGTGCCGTTCCGAACGAACGGTTCGTAGGCGTCCTGCGGGAGCGCGTTCCGGCTTCCCAGTGTCATCGCCCAAAGCAGGCGCACGGGTTTGTCGATCTGAGGCTGGCGGAAGGCGAGCGTGTCCTGCGCCCAGTTCAGAAAGCGTGCGCTGCAAGGTTCGCTATCCGCTTTTGCGTTGAACTGAACATCTGCCGGGTCGGCCTGAAGCTGGAAATATATTCCCTGCCGCCGGAGGTAATTTGCGTAGTCAAACAAGCCGGGCGCGGCGGCGGGTTTCGGCGGTGCGATGACTCCGGAGATGGCGATGGATTGTCCGCTGGATGCTGGCCGCTGCAACGTCCCGTTTACGAAGACAATCACGCGTCCGTGTGCGGATTGGCAGGTTCCCTCGCGTTCGATTCCGGCCACGTCCAATTCCAGCATGGTGCGAAAGACCTCCCGTCCCGCGCGCAGATAAACCCGTTCGCCTGGCATGTCTGCCAGTTCGCCATGCAAGGTCAC
>CAMLLE010000268.1 GCA_946480555.1 uncultured Verrucomicrobia subdivision 3 bacterium | reverse complement strand
GCTTCGCATTGGATGCGTTCGATGATTTCCCCGGCGAACGCATGGATCAACATGCGCCGCGCCGTGTCCGTGCTGATGCCGCGCGAGCGCAGATAAAAGATCGATTCTTCGTTCAACTGCCCGACCGTCGCGCCGTGCGTGCATTTCACGTCGTCCGCGTAAATCTCCAGCTGCGGTTTCGTGTCGGCCGTGGCGTCGTCCGAAAGCAGCAGGTTCTTGTTCGTCTGCTTGGCGTCCGTCTTCTGCGCGATCTGGCGGACGAGGATGCGCCCATGGAAAACGCCCTTCGATTTGTCGTCGAGAATGCCATTGAAATATTCATGGCTCGCGCAGTGCGGCTGCGCGTGTTCCACGATCATGTGATGATCCGCCAGCTGTTCGCCGCGCGTCAGATACAGACCGTTCAACACGCACTCCAGCCCTTCGCCCGCCAGTTTCGCGCGAATGTTGTTTCGCGAAAGCTTCGCGCCAAGTGCGAACGAATGAACGTTCACATGGCTGGATTTTCCAAATTGCCCCTGAATGGTCGCCACGTGAAAAGCGTCCGCGGCTTCATCCTGCACTTTAATCAATTCCACGTGCGCATTGTCGCCCGCGATCAATTCCGTCACCGCATTGGTGAGGTAAGCCGCGTTGCTCGCATGCACGTAGCTCTCCGTGACAGTCAGGTTGGAATTCGCTTCCGCAACGATCAAATTGCGCGGCTGGATCGTTGTCCCCGCTTGGTCTGGCGACGAAACGTAGATCAAGTGAACCGGTTCCGGCACGGTGACATTGGTGGGAACAAAAATCAGGACTCCGTCCTGGAAGAACGCCTGGTTCAGCGCGGCAAAGGAATTGCCGTCCGTTCCTGCATAACGCGCAAGATGGTTCTCCACCAGCGCGCTGCCCTGCGTCACTGCTTCCGCCAGGTTCTGCACCACAACTCCGGCCGGGAGTGAGCCGATCTTGGAAAGTTCCGGAGCGAAATGTCCGTTCACGAACACGAGCCGATGCCCTTCGATCGAGCTGAAAACGGTGTTTTTCGCCGCGTCAGCAGCCGGGGAATTGCTCGCGCGATCGAGCACCGGTTTGAATGGCAGCTTGGCGATGGGTGCGACGTTGGTGAAGCGCCAGTCCTCATCCTGAAGCGTCGGGAAACCCTGGCTCGCGAAGCTGGCGATGCCCGCCTGGCGCAGCGGCATCAGCCACGATGGCTGGCCGGCGCGGCTGGCAAAGCGTTCGAATGTCTCCACATGAGCCGCTGTTCCGTTAGAGTTTTTCTTCTCGATCGACTGAACCATAAAGCAAAAGCCAATTCTTACCGGTTTTAAGCGCGCTAGTGTTCCACGGCATCAAACTCAGCGCAAGTCCTTCGCTGGACGGAAAAGCTGCGCCAAAACCAGCCGAGCCGAGAAATCCTTCTACGGCATGGCTCTGACGGTTGAGCGTTGAATGTTCATTGTTAGATGTTGGGTCGGGATCAGAGGGATCAGAACACTCGACGCGGCTGCGCCACCAATCTACTCTCCGCGCTCGCATGGCATCTCAAGCTTTAGTGGACGGCCTGATCATGTATATCGGGCTTGTCATTCTGCTGACCTTTCACGAATTCGGTCACGCATGGATGGCGCTCAAGTGCGGTGACGACACCGCCAAGCACGAAGGCCGCATTTCGCTCAACCCGCTCGTGCATATCGACCCGATCGGCACGGTGCTGATTCCTTTGGCGGGGCTATTCCTTTCGTTGCAAGGCTCGGCGGCCGCGGGTTTTCTGATTGGCTGGGCTAAACCGGTTCCGGTGAACCTGAATAACCTTCGTCACCCGCGGCTTGACGACATTCTCATCACGCTCGCCGGACCCTGGATGAATGTGCTGCTCGCAATTGCGTTGCTAGGTCTCGCTCGGATCGCGCAAGTGGCCGATGCGGCCAGCGTGGTTCAAATTCTTGCGACCTGGTCGCTCGTCAGCCTGTTTCTTTGCTTTTTCAATCTGCTGCCGATTCCGCCGTTGGATGGCTCCCGCGTGGTGCGCGCGGTTTTCAACATCCCGTACGAGACCTACTACCAGTTCGCGCGCTTCGGGATGATCATTCTGATCGTGGTGGTGCAAATCCCGTTCGTGCAGCGGATGATCGCCGAAGCCTCGCTCTACACCTGGAAGCTCATTGCGATGGTATTCCGATTCGGCATCTGACGGATGAGAATCCAAGGTCGGGAGGGCGAGCGGGCGTGATCAAAACTGGGTGGTCGTCCTCGTCATCGTCCTCGAAGCCGCAAACAATCGAGGGGAGGACAAGGACGAGGGCGAAGACGAAAATCGTGTGCGACCCGTTTTCCATCAGAACCGGAACAAGCTGCCACCAGAACTCAAACTTCACTTCGCGCTCTTCTCGTCCTTCCCATGAACGCTCCTCAGCTCTGGAAGAGTGAAGGCGAGTAGCCACGGGTGAAGCGCAGCGGAACCCGTGGATCTTCGTAAAGTTGGCAAGCCCCATAGGGGCGCCAGATGAAGATGATTCAGGCCTTTTGACCGGGTTCGAAGAAGCCGGAAGCTCCCCTTGAGCCGCGATTGCTTCAAATCGCAGCCGTAACGAGCCGCTGAGTTTCCAAAGTCGTGAGAACACACGACTCCGTTTCGGTTCAGACCACCGGCAGACTGCGACCGTGATTTCGCGTCTTCACCTGCGTGCCGCATGAAACTTCACGCCATCGACATCGCCATCATTGTCGCTTACTTCCTCATCGTGCTTGCCGTCGGGCTTTGGGTTTCGCGGCGCGGCGCGAAGGATCTGGATTCTTATTTCCTCGGCGGCAAATCGCTGCGCTGGCATCTGCTCGGCATCTCCGACGCTTCGGGCATGTTCGACATCAGCGGCACCATGTGGCTGGTGTTCATCCTGTTCGTATATGGCTTGAAAAGTCTCTGGCTGCCCTGGCTCTGGCCCGTGTTCAACCAGATTTTCCTGATGATGTTTCTCAGTGCCTGGCTGCGGCGATCCAATGTCCTCACGGGCGCGGAATGGATCCAAACCCGCTTCGGCCGCGGCAAGGGCGCGAATCTCGCCCACCTCAGCGTCGTTTTCTTTGCACTGGTGAACGTCATTGGAATGCTCGCCTACGCTTTCAAAGGCATTGGCAAGTTTGCCGCCGTCATGCTGCCTTGGGAATTCACGGCGAACACGACCGGCCTGTTCACCAACGAGAATATCTACGCCATTGTCATTCTCGGGCTCACTTCCATTTACGCCATCAAGGGCGGCATGGTCAGCGTCGTGATCACGGAAGTGATGCAGTTCACGATCCTCACAATCACTGCCCTCGCGATCGGGGTGATCGCCATGTACAAAGTGTCGCCGGAGATGATCCACGCCGCGATTCCAGCCGGCTGGATGAATCCGTTCTTCGGCCTGCGGCTCGATTTGAATTGGACCGGCATTCTGGATCAGGTCAACGAAGTGATCCGCAGCGACGGCAATGAACTGTTTGGCATTGTCTTCGGTCTGATGTTCTTCAAAGGCATTCTCGCCAGCCTGGCCGGCCCCGCACCGAATTATGACATGCAGCGCATCCTGGCCACGCGCAATCCACGCGAAGCCTGCATGATGAACGGCATGGTCAACGTGGCGCTCTACTTCCCGCGTTACATGATGATCACCGGCATCACAATCCTGGCGCTGGCGTTCTGCATGCCGGAACTGCGCGCGATGGAGAAACCGGATTTCGAGAAGCTGCTGCCCATTGTGCTGAGCCAATACATCCCGGCAGGCGTCGTCGGGTTGTTGCTGGCCGGCTTGCTGGCGGCGTTGATGTCGAACTTCGCCGCCACGCTGAACGCCGCGCCGGCCTATCTGGTGAACGACATTTACAAACGGTTCTTCAATCCAAACATGGCGCCCCGCGCGCAAGTGGCCTGGAGCCGCATCGCGTCGATCGTTGTGCTGCTCGTCGGCATTCTGTTCGGCCTGCTCACGACCAGCATCACGGAAGTGATGATGTGGATTGTTGGCGCGCTCTATGGCGGTTACGTGATGGCCAATGTGCTCAAGTGGTATTGGTGGCGGTTCAACGGCTACGGCTATTTCTGGGGAATGATGGCGGGCATCCTGAGCGCGATGTTCGTTCCAAATCTCGCCAAGCTCATTCTTGGCCATCCCGTTGCCAACACGCTTTACCTGTTTCCGATCATCTTCGCGCTGTCGATCATCGGCTGCCTGCTTGGCACGTTTTTGACGAAGCCTGAGGACGACGCGGTGCTGAAGAAGTTCTACAAGACCGTGAATCCGTGGGGTGCGTGGGGACCGATCCGCGACAAGGTTGTGGCCGAAGACCCCAGCTTCGTGCCGAATCCAAACTTCGCCAGAGACATGACGAATGTCGCCGTTGGCATCGTCTGGCAGCTCTCGCTGACGGCGTTGCCAATCTTCATCGTGCTGCGCGAATGGAAATGGGCCGGGCTGGTCGCGGTTTCGCTGACGGCCTCTTCGGTCTTCATCAAGTTCAACTGGTATGACCGCCTGGAGAAAGTGGAAGAACCTGCGAAGCCCTTGCAGCGCCAGACGGAAGTATCCCCCGCTGCATGAAAAGCGCGAAACACACACGGACTGAATGCGTGAGCGTTGCCACTGAACCGGAGCACCTCCTCTCGCCATCCCTCTCCTCCATTCTGAATGGAGGAGAGGGGGCCCGAAGGGCGGGAGAGGAGGCGCTCCACGAGCATTACTTCCTCGCGCGAATTCGTTCGAAGCGTTCTATCCTCCCGGGAAGTGACGCAAACGTTTCAATCCCTTCGGAGCGGTCGAGGCGTTCCGCAGACCATGAAGCTGCTTCAGCGGAACGGTTTAAATGGGGAACTCGTGCAACTCGTCCCTCTGACTGGGCTTTTGCCGCATGCATTCTCCTCTTCTCCATTGCCTCGCTGTCAGCCGCGCCACTCTCGTTCATCCAAGCTAAGGGCGACCAGTTGCTTGAAGACGGACAACCGTTTCGTTTCATCGCGTTCAACATCCCGAACCTGCTCGTGATCGAAGACAACGTGCCGTTCACCGAGTTGAATCCCTGGCGTTTGCCGGACCGGTTTGAACTCACGGATGCATTGGCGACTGCGAGTCAACTCGGTGGCACCGTGGCGCGCACTTATGTCATCACCGTGCGACGTCCGAATGAACGTCCGGAGATTCCTCGCCACGTGCTTGGCCCCGGCAGATTCAATGAGGAGGCGTTTCGGTCACTGGATTTGTTGCTGCAAATTGCCAGCGAGCAGGGCGTGCGGCTCATCGTTCCGCTGGTGGACAATTGGGTCTGGCAGGGTGGTCGCGCC
>CAMLLE010000267.1 GCA_946480555.1 uncultured Verrucomicrobia subdivision 3 bacterium | reverse complement strand
TAATAATCGAAAGGCCGTTCATCCTCAGCGACGAACGAATCGCCGTCCAAATTCGACGACTGACCGGTCAGCGTCAGCACATCTCCTTTGCGCGCGAACGTAATCTGGCCGACGCGGGGTCCCATTCCGTAATAATCACCGCCGGCACGAAGGTAGAACGTGACGGAGTTCGCGGTTGCCGCGTCGGCATCCATCCCATAGGCCGTGAACTCCGCGCCTCCCAATGAGAAGAAGAACTCGCTGTAATCGTCTATGATCGCCTGTGAAAGGCCCAGAACTGTGATGCTGGCGTTGACGCTGCCGCTGATGACGGTGACTTCGTCGGTGAACGTTCCGCCGTAGTAGGGATCGCGAAACGTCACCAGCTTGTCAGTGAGTTTTTCGGTGAACTTGATGGAATCCGCTGCCTTCGTGGGCAGTGCCAATGCGATTCCGAGCAACGTCATGGCGCGAAGCATGGTTTTCATTTTTGGATTTTCCGCCTCCGAACGTCTTCTGCGTGATTGCGGGAAGACCGGCGGAGTATTGCATCCCGGATTCGAAAAGCAATGCGTAGGAACGCGTAGAGGCGGTGACGTAACTCCAGCGGAATTCAACTTGCCGAATCACCGAAAGCCGGCAAACGGTTCAGCACGGACGGAAGGTTTTCGAGCCCTTCCTTTGAGGAATCTTGCCGCTAAGCAGCCGTCATTGCTTCGGTGACTGGTGACTTCCTGTGGAAGCTGGTCTGCGATCTGGCGGGCGGCTGGAGCGGAAGATCGAGCGTGAAGCGGGCACCGTGCCCCGGGCCATCGCTGAAGGCTTTCAACGTGCCGCCGAGTTCCTTCGCTGCAAGGGCGCCGCTATGCAGACCGAAGCCATGCCCGTTCTTTCGCGTGGTGAACCCATGATTGAAGATGCGCATCAGGTTCTCCGCAGGGATGCCCACGCCATTGTCGATGACGGAAATCTGCACCCGGCCCTCAACCGCCTGGAGTTTGATTGTCATCCGCTTGTCGGTGGAACCGGAATCATCACACGCGTATTTCGCGTTGCGAATGAGGTTCACGAGGATCTGAATCACTTTATGGCGGTCCACCGTGATCATCGACACGTTCGGATCGTAGTCCCGGACCAGTTCCACGGCATGGCGCTGCAATGCGCCTTCGTTCATGCGCACCGCATCTTCCACGAGATCGACCACGGGCACCGTTTCCGTGACACCGGCGATCTTCGCGTAGCTTTGCTGCATCGCCACAATTTCCTTGATGTGATTGATGTTCTTCTGAAGCGCGGTGAGTTCTTCCATCGAGGCCGCGTGATCTTCGGTCAGGTTCTGCGCCAGCTTCGCGAGGTAACCGGGCAGCTGTTGTCCTTTCGGATCGTTCGTCATGAACGTCCCGATCGTCGCCGCGTTTGCCTGCATCAATGCGGCGGCGCGGCCGACATTTTGCACCTTGGACTTCTCCAGACGATTCTGCAGCAGCGATGCGGAGACGTTCACGCTGTTGAGCACATTGCCGACATTGTGCAAGACGCTGGTGGCGACTTCAGCCATGCCGGCGAGACGGGACGTGTCCATCAGTTCGCGGGAAACGCGTTCCACTTCGCGCTGCATCTTCAAGCGGCGTTCGTTCTCCTGCTGGAGCGAGATGGTCTTTTGATGGAGCTGTTCCTGTTCGTGACGAAGCGAGGTGTTCGCATGCGCAAGTTCGGCGGTGCGTTTCTGAACTTCGTGTTCCAGTTCTTCGTGCTTGAGCTTCAGCCGATGTACGCGCCATCGGTAAAAGCCCGCGAGGAACGCGACAGCGGCGGCGGCGCAGGAAAATTGAAACCAGCCGGTCTGATAGAAGTGCGGGAGAAGCCGGAGGGAAACGGAGGTGCCGGTCATGTTCCAGGCGCCGTCGGCGTTCGCGGCGATGACGCGGAAACGGTAGGAACCGGGTTTCAAATTCGCATACACAGCCATGCGGTTGCCATCGGCGTCTTTCCAATCGGGATCGTAGCCCTCCAGGCGGTAACGGAAGTGCAAACTGTGTGGCGCGATGTAGCTCAACCCCGTGAAACGAAATGCCAGTTCGCCGCGGCCCGGCGCGATTTCCGCGTTTGCCGTCACCGGCAAATCCTTCCCGTTCGCGCGAATGGCTTCGATTTGAACGGCTGGGGCCAATTCGTTGTGCCGGATCGCCTCCGGGTCCACTCGAACGGCCCCGCGCGCGCCCGGAAACCAGATCAAGCCATCGCGCGTGCGGCAGCCAACTGATTCCTGTTGATAGCGGTCGGTTGGTTTGATCGACCCCACGCCCTCGTAGCTGACGCAGGAAACGGCGGTGATGCGGCCGTCGGCGTAATCGTTCAGCTGCTTTCGCGTGACGGAGAAGATGCCGCGGTTGGAATCAATCCAGAAGTTGTCGTTTGCATCGGGAATGACTGCGGCGATGTTTGCGTCGAACAATCCGGCTTCGCGTCCGATGCGTCGAATCTCACGTCCCCGGATGCGGGCCAGGCCGCGTTCGGAAGCGGTCCAGAGGGTTCCGTCTTCGTCTTCGAAGACGTTGGCCAGGCGTATTTGTGGCAATCCATCCACGTCCGTCCATTGCTCAAAAGTTCCACTGCGAATGCGGAACAAACCGCCTTCAGAGGCGACGAGAATCGAACCGTCTTTTGCCAGGGCGAGATTGATGACCCACGACATCTGCGGCTTGCCGTCCGTGTAAGTGAAGGGCTTCAGTCCATCGCGGCTGACGCGGTAGAGGTCTCCACCCACCGAAACCACCACGCCTTCGGCATCTTCTATCATCGCGACGGGCATGCTTGGAGCCTTGTGCGAAGTGATGATGGTGCCCTCCGAAGCGACGTGGATGTGGTTGTCGCCGGAAACGAAATAGATGTCCCCCCGGCGATCTTCGAGGATGCGCTTGGTGTAACCGAACCTGTATTCGGGATCGAGACCTCCCTTGAATTTCCGGCCATCGAAATACCATGGTCCATGGGTTGTGGCCATCCAGAGGCCGCCGCGTGGCGAGGCGCTCACGCCCAGGACGAGATCGGTGGGAAGCCCCTCGGACTTGCCGAAGCTGGCGAGTTTCACATCAGCGAGCTGATTCAAGCCGTAGCGCGTGCCGATCCAGATGCTGCCTTCGTGATCTTCCGCCAGAGACAAAACAAAATCGTCGGTCAGTCCATCCTGCTTCCGGAGATAACTGCACACGCCATTCGCAATGCGGAGCAGTCCGCTGCCGAAAGTGCCGACCCAAATAACACCGTGCCGGTCGGCGAGAATGGTGGAAATGCGATTTCCCGGATACTCGACGACACGGACATTTTCGTTCGGATCGATTTTGAACAGCGCATGGTCTGAGCCCACCCACATATTGCCTCCACGATCCTCGGCGATCGCGAGAAACATGGACCATTGCAGATCGGGATGCGCAATCTTTCGCCAGGTGCCTGATTCACGACACCAGATTCCGCCACTGGCTTGACTGAGCCAGATGCGACCCCGTGAATCTTCCGTAATGCAAGAAACGAAGGATGATTCGTGGCCTGCCGGAAAGAGCGGCACTTCGCGTCCATCGACCCCAAGTATTGAACTGGTCTGGCCGCCGAGGAGGAGACTGCCGTTGGTGCTGCTGTGAAGGCAGAAAGGCCTTTTTCCGGTGCCGCGTTTGGTGTCGTCGCTGAGGGTCCATTTGCCATCGTGAAAGCTGCAATACCCACCGGACTTGAACGCCGCCCAAACTCCGCCAGACGCACGTGGCGCCAGCGCGAGCACATCGCTGTTCAGAAGCAATGCTGGATCGGGCGAAGGAATCAAGGCGAAGCGGTCGCCGTCGAAACGCATCAATCCAGCGCTGCCGCCGAGCCAGAGATAACCGTCTTTCGATTGCGTGATGGCGTTGATGCCGCCGCTGGGCAGGCCATGTTGCTTGGACCAGTTCTGGCAGTTGAATTGGTGGAGGCTCTTGTGCGGATCGAGCCCATGCGCTGGAAATGCCACCGCCAACAGCAACGCCGCCGCTGCGCACTGCACGAGCGGCCGTCGCACCGAACGCTGGCGCGAACTCGTGCTGCAGGAGATTTCGACCCCGGAGAGATACCCTGCCGGCGAACCCTTCCAGCCCTCGTCGCGACCAATCGCGCGCGACAACAATGATCCTGACCTGTGCATGCAAACTTCCACTGACACTGGACTATCGGAGCCTCCAAGGGCTGGATTAGCGGAAAGACCTTACCGAAATTGCTTTTTCCAGGCCGGAAAACCCCACATTCCTCGACGACTGCGCGGTTTCGCCATTGATCGGACCTTCGGTAAGCGTCGATGCAATCCGAAGATTGTCCTGATTCACGCTTCGCGATCTGCAAAGAAAAAATTTCTTGAAAGAATTGGTGGTTTAAAACGTATTTACTTCCGGGCGCGGTTCTGACCATGGGCGCGTTTCTAGCGGGAGATCGTTCGGCGATCTCGGGTAAATTGAGAATCCTGCTGCAAGACGTAAAATCGGGGATGTTCCTGGATTCGACGGGACAATGGACCGCGAATATGGAGGAAGCGGCGGTCTTTTCGTCCGGCTCCAACGCCGTGATGGCGGCAGTCGAACATGGCCGTATGGATTGCCACATGCTTTACACCTTTGCCGATCCTTCAATGAACTTCCTGGTGCCCATCCGGCCGGAAAAACCGTAAGCACTCCATTCGTGGATGCTGATCTCCCGGCTGTCACAGGCAGCCCCGCGTTGCATTCAGACGTGTCGGGAGCAATTGAACTCCGAAATTCAAGCATCTGTGCCGATGATGCTGAGCCCGCCGCCGCGCCGGAGTGTAATCGATTGCCCCTGTCGATGAGTTCTCAGGGCCGGCTTGTCTCCACAGCTTGGCTTGGTCCGGCTGGTGGGCGGCTAACGCCCGGCTGGCGTCATTGTCTTGGAAGAAACGGACAGGAGTTTGAATTTTGATTTGCCGGTCACGAAGTCTGTTGGCCCGGCGAGTCCCAGAAACAGAACCTGAATGCCGTGCCTGTATTCCTCCCGCGTCGGAGCGCCGAAGGTGAGATTTCTCACTTCGTCCTCGGATTCGGTTGAAATCAGCGGCAGGAATTCAAGGCCTGCCTTCACTTTGATACATTGCCAGTCCTCCCCGGTCACTCGCGCATCGGGATCAGGCGCCACCCTCAAGTGGATTTTACCAGGTTCGTTCATAAAAAGAATGACGAGCGGTCCGGTTTCGCCTGATGCGTTCCGCCATCCTTCGCGGTTGTGAAATAATCCATAGGTTTGTGGCATGTCCTCGGCGACATAGGTTGCAGGTAGTGCGGGACTGGAAACGGT
>CAMLLE010000266.1 GCA_946480555.1 uncultured Verrucomicrobia subdivision 3 bacterium | reverse complement strand
CAATCATAATAATTAAGAAGGTTTAAAAATTAATAAGCCGGAGCTGAGGGTCAAGCCCTTTTGTGGGGAAACAGTATGCATTTTTGGGGTTTTTGGAATCGTTGGTTCATACGAGGCCGGCAATGGAGCGCGCGGCGCGGCGGGTTGCCCCCGGAGAGCCAAGCAGGGAAACCACCTTCTTCAGCTGTTCTCGAATTCGATGCCGGAGTTCGGGGTTTTCCAGCAGATCCAAAACAGCCAGCGCCAGGTTCTTCGGCGTTGCATGATCCTGAATGAACTCTGGAAAAACGGTTTCATCCGCCAGCAGGTTGGGCATCGTCAGCGATTTCACCGTCACGATTCTTTTTCCGATCTGGTACGTGCTCCACGATGTGCGATACAAGGTGACCGTCGGCACGCCGAACAACGCGCATTCCATCGTGACCGTTCCCGTGGAAGCGATCGCGGCGGTGGCGCGAGACAACGCTTCGGGAAGATTGCCGATCTGGACAGACAAGTCGGCGGGTGCGCCGAGCTCTTTCGTCAGTTGTGAAAGCGATTCGTTCGGAAGGACCATCAACTTTCGCAACGCCGGTTGCTTGTGTTGGATTTCCTTCACGGCCTCCAGCATTACGGGCAGATGCCGTTTTAACTCGCCCGGACGGCTGCCGGGCAATAGCAGGAGCATTGGCTCTGCTTGGAACTTGGAACTCGGAACCTGGAAATTCTGATACCGGTCCACCATCGGATGCCCGACAAATTCCACGCGCAGCTTTGGAACACGCCGCGCGTACCAGTCCTTTTCAAACGGGAAAATGCTCAGCAACAGGTCGTAATCGGCTTCGAGCTGGTAAGCACGTCCCGCCCGCGACGCCCAGACCTGCGGGGAAACAAACTGCACCAGCTTCGGATTCCAGTTCTTGAACGGCCCGCGCCGTGCGATTTTCCGGATCGCGCGCCCGAACCGCAGATTGAAGCCTCCGTAATCGACGCCAATGACCACATCCGGTTGACGCTCCTTGGCCAGCTCCAGCAATTCATGGAACAGGCGGCGGAATTTGAAGTAGTTTCTCAAAACGTCCGAAAGGCCAATGACCGAATGCTGTGTCAGATCGAACGCCAGTTCCACACCAGCTGCTTCCATTCGCGCGCCGCCCGCACCGAAGAACCGCGGTTCCAATCCCGTGCGCAGCGGCTGCGTGTCACCCGAATAAACCACGTGGTGCCCCAGCAATTCGCGCCGCAATTCCACCACCAGTTCCGCCGCCAGCGTATCGCCGCTCGGGTCCCCGGCGATGATCATGATGGAAATCGGTTTCATTCTCGGTCCGTAGGAGACGACGTGAGGAGTCTCTGACTGGCTGACGGCACATGCGGCGGACGAATCACCAAGCTGGCGTCTGATTCCTTCAGCTTCGCGTAAATCCTCCAAAACTTCGGCCAGAAATCGTCAGCCGACGGATTCAACTTCGGAAAACCGGGGATCACTGTGCCAGTGAACTTCCAGGTCTGTTCGGTTGAAATCAATCCCGCGCGAGCTGGGTTCGCAGCAATATAGAAACAGATCTTCGCGAAGGCGTTTCGCCGGCGATCTTCCTCTCGGAGAACTCTGTCTTGAGCCTGTGGCTGGAACTTGGCTGGAGCCAGAGCTGGTTCCAAATAGGTCCGCAGGAACGCCATCCCGTTGAGTTGATCGCTATCCCGTTTCAATCCCATCCAGATGAAATGCAGGTGATCCGGCATCAAGCAGTAAATCGGACAGACGAGTCCTTCGCGAGCAGCTGCGTGAAGCATCAGGTTCACAAACTCGTGGTGGAATGCGTCGCTTAACCAACCCTTGGCCCGATCAAATATAGTGAGGGTCCAAAACACCACCGCATCGCCTTGGTAATGTTCGCGCGCCAGCCGGGGTAGGCTGAACGCGCGGTTGAGCGGGTCGCGAAGTTTTGAGCCCGTGGTATTCATGGTCAGAGACTCCTCACGTCGTCTCCTACGGATATTTCTGCGCCTGGATTTGGCGGGTGATTTCGAATGCCAGATCCAACGCCTGTTTGGCGGAAGCGCCACTGACGAGCGGCGTCTGCTTCTCGCGCACGCAGTTCACGAAATGTTCCAGTTCCAGCTTCAGCGGTTCATCTTTCGTGATCGGAACCGGCTCGCGAACGATTCGCTTCCCGCCGAATTCGCTGACAATCGCCGAGTCCTTGCCCACGCCCAGCTTCGCCGCGAGCAGCTTCTTGAGAATGGAACTTTCCTCCTCACCGTCGCGTGCGATGCGATAGATGAATCCTTCCTGCGCGCGATAATCGAGCGAGATGTAACTCGCTATGTCACCGCCGCTGAAGACGCGGATCTTCCTCATCCGCTCCGGGCTGACGCGGCTTACCGTTACGTTCGCGACACAGCCATTTTCGAACCGCAGCCGCGCGTTGGCGATGTCTTCCGATTTGCTCAACACCGGAATTCCCACCGCGTCCACATTCGTCACCGGCGACTTCACAAAGGCCAGCACCACGTCCAGATCGTGAATCATCAAATCCAGCACCACGCCAATGTCCGTCGAGCGCGCCGGGTACGGCGATAAGCGGTGCGTTTCGATGAAGCGCGGCGAGGTCGCCACCGATTGCAGGTAATTGAAAACGGGATTGAACCGTTCGACGTGGCCGACTTGCAGCACGCAGTTCTTTTCCTGAGCGAGCTGGACCAATTCTCCGGCCTGCGCCGTGTTGTCGGTCATTGGTTTCTCCACCAGCACATGCTTTCCGGCGTTCAGCAGTTCGCGCGCGATTTCGAAGTGCGTCGTCGTGGGCGTGACGATGTTCAACGCGTCGCTGGCCGCGGCGGCTTCAGCCACGGATTGGAAGACGCGCGCGTTGTGCTTGGCGGCGACGCGCTGGGCGGTTTCGGCATTTGCGTCGAACAACCCGGTGAACTCAACCTTGCCCGCGGCGGAAAGCTCCGAATAGATGCGGGCGTGCTCCTTGCCGAGCGATCCGGTGCCGAGAACGGCGACTTTGATCAATGACATTTTCGTGAAAGCGCCGCGCAGTTCGCGCAAACGCGCGCGCATATTGCCAACGCACGGCAGCTGGCACGAATGAATTTTTTGGGCATGGGCCTGACAATTGAATCGCCTCACGCGAAGGACGCGAAGGACGCAAAGGCCAGCAACGCGAACGAGGAGGCTGTCTCTATTCGCAAACTGAATTCAAACCTCAGCCAGTCGCTGACTTCATTCCTTGAAGAAACCTCCTCCAAAACTTCGCGCCCTTCGCGCCCTCCGCGTGAGGCAATCCAATTCAACCCCGGCGCGAAACGCCTTTGATCCCTTCGGCCGCATTTTGGACTTTGAACCGCGACGCAGATTCATAGAGTTACGCCCGTGCCAGTTTTGAACTACATCGTCGTCGCCATCGCGGCTTACCTGATCGGATCCATTCCGACCGGTTACCTCGCGGCGAAGGCGAAGGGCATCGATATCCGCAACGTCGGCAGCGGCAACATTGGCGCAACAAATGCCTTCCGCGTACTTGGCAAACCGGCCGGAACCTTTGTGCTGCTGGTGGATGGATTGAAAGGTTACGCGGCAGCGGCGTGGGTCGTTCCCGTGCTCAATGGCTTTCTGGAAATTCCTCAAACGGAGATCGCCACCTTGAGCATCGTTGCCGGCATTTGCGCCGTGCTCGGCCACAACTACACCTGCTGGTTGAAGTTCAAGGGTGGAAAGGGCATTGCGACCACGGCTGGGGTTTACTTCGCGCTCGCGCCGTTGGCCGTTTCCATTGCGCTCGCCGCCTGGATCGTTTTCGCGCTCATTACGCGCTACGTTTCTGTCGCATCCATCGCTGCAGCGATCGCTCTGCCGGCTGCGGTCTGGTTCACCAAGGACAGCGCATTCCTTGGCATCGTCACCACGGCGCTCGGCGCACTTGCGATTTTCAAACACAAGAAGAACATCCAACGGCTCATGAACGGCACAGAGAATCGCATCGGTCAGCGCGCCCAAACTGCGGAGGCTGTGAAATGAGAATTGCTGTTTTGGGCGCCGGCGCCTGGGGCACCGCGCTCGCCAAGGTGCTTCAGGAAAACGGAAATGCGGTCACGCTTTGGGACATCAACGCCCAGTCGCTCACGGAAGTGCAGCAAGGCCGCAATGAAAAGTATCTGCCGGGAGTGCCGCTGCCCACGGACTGGAAAACGGAACCAGATTTCGCGAAAGCCGTGGCTGGCCGTGAGTGCGTCGTGCTCGCGATTCCGTCACAGGCATTTCGCGACGTGGCCACGCGGCTCAAACCGTATCCCGCCATTTTCGTCAGTGTCACCAAAGGCATCGAATTCGAGACCGGCGAAACCATGAGCCGCATTTTGCGCGAACACGCTTCCGCCGATCGCGTCGTGGCCCTGTCAGGTCCCACCTTTGCGCGTGAAGTCGCACTCGGCATTCCGACCACTGTGGTATGCGCCTGTGAAAGCGACGGCACTGCGCGCACTGTGCAAGGTTTGTTTCATCGACCCGAATTTCGCATTTATCGCAGCACCGACGTGCTCGGCGTGGAATACGGCGGCGCATTGAAGAACGTCATCGCGATCGCTGCCGGTGTGAGTGACGGCTTGGGCTACGGCGATAACACAAAAGCCGGTTTGGTGACGCGTGCGCTTTCAGAAATGCGCCGGCTCGGTGTGGCTTGCGGCGCGCAGCCGGAAACCTTCGCTGGCCTCAGCGGCCTTGGCGATCTGATGCTGACTTGTTTTTCCCGACAAAGCCGTAATCGCGATTTGGGCGAACGCCTTGGCCGCGGCGAAACCATGGCAGCGATTCAAGCTTCCCATCCCAAACTGGCGGAAGGTTATCCCACCGCCCGTTCTGCGCATCGTCTGGCGCGCGACAAAAACGTCCCCACGCCCATCATTGATGAAGTTTACGCGCTGCTCTACGAAGGCAAGGAGCCCAAGCAAGCCGTGCGTGAATTGATCTCCCGCGCTTTCAAGGCTGAAGATTAGGCGGACGTAAAGAAGGCGCAAAGGTTGCCGCGGCGGTTGATGAGCAGCGCGGACCTCGCGGGGCGGGAAGGGTTCCAATTGCCCGATAGCTTTTCGGTCTTCCCCATTTGCACAGTTGCGAATGGCTTCTTCAGAGCGTACAAGACTTCAACGCCTTTTTAGCATCGCGGTCCTGAATCATGCCGAACTCCATCTCCGAACTGAAAACCGTCGCGATCAGCAACACCCTGCGCGGATGCCAGCTCTTTGCCGGGCTGCCTCCCGCCGATCTCGCGAACATCGCCGTCGTGACCTCACTCAAATCCCTCGACAAGGGCGAATACCTGTTTCA
>CAMLLE010000265.1 GCA_946480555.1 uncultured Verrucomicrobia subdivision 3 bacterium | reverse complement strand
GAAGTCCGGCAGCTTGTGGATCTGCACCCACGGAATCGGCTTGCCGCTGGCGGCGCTTTCGCGAACGAGCGCGAGCCGCGGATCGTCCTTCAACACCTGGTTGTGACAGTTCATGCAGGTGGAAGCGGCGGGAATGTTGGAGAACCAGGACTTCTCAACCGTGGTGTGGCAATAGCGGCAATCGATGCCCAGCTGCCCGGCGTGCGTCGCGTGCGAGAATGGCACCGGCTGGATCGGCTGATAACCGACACGGGCGTATTTCGGAGTGCAGTAATACCAGACGCCCGCAGTCACTGCGGACCCGACCAACAGCACGCCGACGATGATGTACAACGGCAACTTGTTGGTCCATTTTGGGAAAATCGCTGACATTATTTTCGTTTCAGTCCGAACATTTCCGATTCAACCAAGCCTGCG
The DNA here is from genome assembly GCA_946480555.1 of uncultured Verrucomicrobia subdivision 3 bacterium. Next base: position 4,899 of record CAMLLE010000265.1, on the reverse strand, counting down.
TCGTCGCATCCGAAACCCAGGCGCATCACTCACTGCGGTCGGCTCTTAATTGCTTTTTTCCGAAGCAAGAAAAAGCCGTCCCCACCGCACGAACTGACGAAGCAGCCACGCGGCAGTGATTGATGATGGCGCGAATTCTTAACAGGCGCGAAAAGCCGTGCAAGCAAAGTTTGTGAAAAATTTCACGATTTTTTGCCGATTAATGAGCTAAATAAGTTTGGCCAGCAGTGCGACCGCAACAAGGTCCGGAACAGCCACCAACCCCGGTCACCTTCCTAAAGCAGGAGTTTCGAATTCCAGAAATGACGTGCCGCGCTGGAAATGGCGCTGCGGAACCATCCAAATCCTCACTGTCGATGCCTTTGCCCAGTTGCCCCGAATCAAGTGCTGGATGGAATCGCGCTTACCCGGGAACGCGACCCGCTCGGTCCAGACCTTTACCTCTCCGTCAACAGTTTCCCGCGCAACGATCAACTCCAGCATCAACGAATCGCGCCTTCCCCCGTCGCGCACAAGTTGCACGTATGGACGTTTGCGAAGCATCCCGCCTTCGCTCATTGAAATAGTGGGTTCCCCATCGAGTATTGTTAGGTCCGCATAGGAGTAGCCGTTCCCAATTTGGTAGCCATCCCCTGAACGAATGGAAATGCCGACATCCTCGTCCCCCTCCGCCACCCGGTCGGCAAAGGGTATGATCGGCAAGGTGACTGTGCTTTCTCCGGCCCGGAAGGTGATCCGGCTCCCGATCTTCCGGTAGTCAATGCCATTGCGAGCAGCTCCCTCGACCGCGAAATTGACAATCAGTGGCTTTGAGAAGTCTTTTGTTCGGGTGAAAGTAAAGACTCCCCGGTCAACCTTTCTACGCGTCCGAAGTTCTCGCGCATAAAAATCAGAGGCGCGGACGCTGACCTCCACGACCGAATCGATGATGTTGAATCTATGGGTGGAACTGCTGCCGACCTTGTACCGATCCGTGGATCGAAGATTCAAAAGAAAGTACTCGTTTCCTTCCGTCAGATCGTCCGGAACAGAAACGAATCGCACGTCCACAGTCGAATGATCAGCCGGGATCGTCGTCATCCACAGGCTGCCGTCAACGTGCGTCGCCCCGAAAATCTCATAGTCCGCGCCTGGAATTGCCGTTCCGGAAAGATCGAAATAAACCTCCAAGGAAGGATGGTTGGAACTGCATTGGAACGAAACTGTTGTTTCCGCAGCGTCTTCCGAAAACCAACCATTGCTTTGATCCATCGCGACGATCACAGGCACGTTTGTCCGCGGGACGACAGCGAATGCGCCAATCCCATAAGACAACGCAGCAAAGGTTCGCAATCCGCTTGCATCGACCACCCATGAGACGGCGCCCACATTCCCGGTGAATTCGGCTGCCGATGAATTCGGGGCTCCAGTCTCCGGCCAAAGGAAAACTCCATTGTCAGTCGAGATTAAAAATGAGCTGTCGGGCCCGGGTGCCAACGCAATTATGGGCCTTGTGGTGACGGACCACGATTCATCCACCACGTAGCTTTTGTAGTTGTTGGTGCCATTCGGAATGACGTGAAAAATGCTCCCGGCGCCGGATCCGATGTAAAACCCTGTGCTTCCCGGCACAGTGGTGACGGAACGGTGATCGCCTTCGAATCGGAACACTTGGACACCCTCCTGCAAATCAAAGACAAACGAGCCAACCCCAGAAACCGTCAGACACGCATCGACCTGTCCATCATTATCAAGGTCCTGAACGCGCAGGGAACTCACCCCGTGCCAATAGCCGCCCAGATGGAAGGATCGCCAGAGCTGCGCGCCGCTGGGATAATCAAGAATCTCGAGGTGAGTGCCGCTCGATGCTGAATGAGCACTATCGTTCCCGGCAATGATTTCCATATCGCCATCACCATCCACGTCGGCAACCTCCACCTGGCTGTAAGGAGCTCCCACCGGTTGATTCGGCGTTACCCATTTCAGCGTGAAAACACCTGAGTCGAAATTGTAGATCTCGATCCTTCCGTCGTAGATCGAATCCGCCGCAACCAGGATCTCGGTGCGGCCATCCTGATCAATGTCCCGCAGCTTCAAATCACGCAGGCCCGTCCAGGAACGGTTCTGACAAATCGGCGGCGACATGCCAATCAAACGGAATGTCTGTGGATCGAAAACCAGAATTCGCCCACTGTCATAACCCGAATCGGATTCCCACGAGCCGGTCACAAGTTCATTGGTGCCGTCACCGTCCAAATCACCAAGAACAGGCGTAACGAACGGACCGCTCAACGGCACACTTCGCCATTCGATTGTGCGCGAGGCCAAGTCCATTACATTCAAATAGTCCCCGCTGGAAATGTTGGAACCAGAACCCCAGACCAGTTCCGTCTCCCCATCGTTGTCCATATCCGCCACGACGATTCGCGATACTCCGGAATCAGGATTGGTGACTTTCCACAGTTCAACCGGGGCGCTGGCGGCGAGGCTGAGCGCGTGGATGCTGCCGAACTGGTTGTCCGCATACAGCAATTCCAGTGCGGAATCGCCCGCCACGTCAGCCAGTTCGATCGAACCGATATCACGCGATACGTTGTACGTCCATTTGTTGGTTTGGGTGTCAACGTCGTAGGCGGCGATGGAATACCACCAATTCGCGGCGATGAGTTCGTCCATGCCATCGGCATCGATGTCCGCGGCTCGAAGATGACCTTGGAACGAGGTTGAACTCGTCCACTGGATTGAGCAGCTCGACACATCCACGACGTGACCCGATGCGGTTGCGATCTCGAAACCGGGATCGCCATCCATCTGGGCAACCACAAGATCAGTTCCAGTCACACCCGGAACATGCCACACCCGTCCACCGGAGACTTTGTACACCGACAATCCCTCGTCATTGAGAACCAGCATTTCCCCAAGCCCGTCCCCGTCCAAATCCGCGGTCGAAAAGCCATCGATTTCAAACGAGGCATAAACCTGCGCGAGCTCAGACTTGGTCGCCAAATCATAGAGGAACACGCGGCCGTCGCTGAGCGCCACCACGAGTTCCGAAGCAGTCGAGCCCGTGACGTTGGCCGCCATCATTCGCACGATTCTAGCGCTGTTCCAGTAATTGGCCGGCGAGTACGGCGGATGCACGAATGTTTGCTCGAAATTCGTCGAAGCCGGGTTGTGCTGTAGAACGTACCAGAAATCATTCCCGCCGAACTCGCTCCAGGAGGTGGCAGCAACGACAAGCTCAAGTCCGTTATCACCTTGAAAGGGAACGACGCCGGCCGCACCGATCTGAGTGCCGAAAACTCCAAAAATCCACGATGAACCCGTTTCTTGGACCGAGATCCCGGCGAGCGTCTGCGGCACATTCGAGAAATCGGCTTTGGACAGAAAACCGCCGCCCCCCTCCCCTTTCAGGCGCGCTCCCTCCGGTTCTCCGGGTTGAGCATAAAAGACCGGATTTCCACCCCGGTCGAAAACTACTCGTCCATGGGCGTCCACCGGCGGTTCTGCCTGTCGGGCAAAACAAAATGTAAACGGGGCAACAAGCAGCGAAACAACCGCAAGTCGTTGTAGATTGATCAACCAGCACAGCCATTTCATAGAGTTGCTCCTTGAGCGCACAAGAGGTTTGAATGTGATTTCCGTCCTCGGCCGGGCGGACACTATGGAAACCACGGACGATTTGCCAGAGCGTTTTGCGAAAATCGTCGAGAAAGAACACAATAAGCAACCTCGGACCAGAGGCACTGTGCCGGTCGCGCACACGCACCAACTCAAATTCCCGGCAAAACGTTTAAAGGCAGGTCGTTCCCTCACCGATAAGCTTTCCGCACGGCAGCATCATTGTTTCTGCTGGAATCTGTTCAGCGGTCTCGATCGGTGCCGGTTCGTGCTTGTGCGGAATTTCCGCCACCACGTTCAGTGGATTCAACCAGGTAAAAACGAATGCATAACTCTGTTCTCCGGTGGTTCGCCGTCGCGGCCGCCTGCGTTGTCACCGTCTTCTCACCCGCCCTCCAGGCCGCCACGCCCGCGGAAGGTCTCACCACGTTCAATTCGCTCTACGCAGGTTCGTTCGTGGCTTTGACCGGCTCGGCAAAATCCGCGGGTGGCGCCGGACTCGTCGCCGCGAATGTCGCAGGTTACGATTTCCGGCTGCTCGCCGGCAGCAGCGCGGTGGATTGTGGCATCGGCATCGAACCGCTGACGGGCCAGTCGGCGCTGGTTTATGGCTACACCGAAAGCGGCAGCACCACGCTCACCGCAATTCAGGTCTCCGCCAATGACGGAAAGTACTTTGATCTGCGTTCGGTCGATATCGCGATGGACGGCCCAAATGGGGCGGCAACCCAAACGATCCGCCTGGTCGGCTATCGCAACGGCAGCGCCGTCAGCGGCGCGGTGTTGTCGAAGAGCGTTACGGCGGCTTCAAATGGCGGGCAGCTGGTGAACTTCGATGTGTCGGCGAACGCCAACTTCATCGGCATCTCCATGTTCCGCATCGAGACCGACGGCAGCTACACCATCTCCGGCGCGATCGCCGCAGACAACATCAACGCCGTCAATTTCCGCACGGCCAACACCGCCCCCACCGTCAATGCCAACACCGGCTCTTCATTGAACGAAGGCGCGCGTGACACGATCAGCGCCGCGGAACTGGATTTCAACGACGCAGAGCAAGCGGACGCAGCGATCACTTACACGCTTACAACCGTGCCGGCGAATGGACTGCTGTTTCGCAACGGAGTGACCCTCGCGAACGGCGGCACCTTCACGCAGGACGACCTGAACAACAGCCGCATCGTTTATGCGCATGATGGCAGCGAGACGAGTTCGGACAGCTTCAATTTCACTGTCAGCGACGGTGCGGGCGGCAGCGTATCGGGCGCTTCGAATACGGTTCCGGTACGGTGCGCGGGC
>CAMLLE010000264.1 GCA_946480555.1 uncultured Verrucomicrobia subdivision 3 bacterium | reverse complement strand
AACGGAGCGCCGTGCGAAAGTCGCCGAAACGAATTCGCCCAAGCCGGAAGCCACCGATTCGAATGCCTGACCGCACCGAAGTGCTCGTCATCGAGAAAACACTCCGGGCCGAACGCCTGGACACATTTCTGCGCAGCCAGTTCCCAGCCGTCTCGCGCGGCACGCTGCAACGGCTGATCGAGCAGGGCCACATCCGAGTGAACGGCCGCACCGTAAAACCCACGCACTCGCCTCACGCCGGTGAACAGGTGGAGATTTACTGGCCCGAAGCCAAGCCAGCCGAAGCGCAGCCACAGGAAATCCCGCTTGACGTTCTTTTCGAGGACGAATCCCTGCTCGTGCTGAACAAGCCCGCCGGGCTCGTCGTGCATCCCGCGGCCGGACATGATGACCAAACTCTGGTCAACGCGCTGCTGCATCATTGCCACGGCCAGCTGAGCGGGATTGGCGGCGTCGCGCGGCCAGGAATCGTGCATCGTCTCGACAAGGAAACCAGCGGCTGCCTGGTGGTGGCGAAGAACGATTCCGCACACCTTGCGCTCTCGGCTCAATTCGCCAATCGCAGTGTGGAGAAAATCTACCACGGCATCACCTGCGGCGAGTTGCCGCGCGACAAAGGCGAAATCCGCGCCGCCATTGCGCGCCATCCGTCCCATCGCAAACGCATGGCGGTGACGGACGATTCCGGCCGCGAGGCGCACACGAGCTATCGCGTGCTGGAACGGCTGCGCGCATCCACACTCGTCGAAGCTGAGCTCCACACCGGGCGTACACATCAAATCCGCGTTCACTTTCAACACCTTGGATTTCCCCTTGCGGGCGATGATACTTACGGCCAGCGTCAAAACCGTCGCTTCGCGGAGCTGATGGGATTCGAGGCGCCGCGCGTGATGCTGCACGCCTTTCAACTTGGGTTTGTCCATCCCAAGAGCGGGCGGTCCCTGAGCTTCGAAGCCCCCCGCCCCGCTGATTTCGAAGACTTCCTGCGCGCGGTCCGGTAGTTTATTTCCCATCAACTGCCACAGGAGACGACGTAAGGAGTCTCTCACTTCTGTTTCCGAAATGGATCAGACACCTCACGTCGTCTCCTACGGATCAGGTGGCGTCGCTCGAAGTTCAATCCCGTCACTTCGCATCTTTGCCTCCTAGCACCCTTGCGTTAGATCCGCCGCAAAGGAGTTGCGCCCGACCGCAATTCCCGCCAAAAGAAATCATGCCCCTTGAGTTGCATGAATTGCACCGAAGTCTGAACGCCCGCTTCGTTGAATGGAACGGACAGGAAGCCGTCGCGCATTACGGCGATCCGCTTCGCGAACACGCCGCCTTGCGCGAATCCGCCGGTGTGGTCGATCTCAGTTTTCGCAGCCGGTTTTGTCTGCTCGGCGCGGATCGCGTCCGCTTCCTGCACGGCCAGGTGACCAACGACGTGAAACGACTGAAGGTCGGCGAAGGCTGTTACGCGGCAATCACCACCGCCAAGGGGAGGATGCAGAGCGACCTGTTCATCTACGCGCTCCAGGACGAACTGCTCCTCGACTTCGAACCCGGCCTGACTCAAACCGTTTCCGGCCGGCTCGAGAAATTCATCGTCTCGGACGAAGTCCAGATCGTCGATGTCGCACCGCATTACGGCTTGCTCAGCGTGCAAGGGCCGAAGGCGATCAATGCGGTTGAAGCATTGGAGTTGTTTCCTTTTTTCTCCGGCGCGCCGCTGCACATCGCACACGCTTCGGACCCGATGCTGGGTGAACTTTACATCGCCACCCACGCCCGCTTGCGAAACGGCGGGTTCGATCTCTTCGTCCCAACGAAATCACTCGGAGCCGTGGCGGATAAATTGATCGCGGCAGCAACCAAGGTCGGCGGTGCCGCGGTGGGAATGGAAGCGTTCGAAATCGCGCGCATCGAAGCTGGCGTTCCGCGCTTCGGCATCGACATGGATGAATCCAATCTGCCGCTGGAATGCGGCATCGAAGCTTCCGCCATCAGCTACAACAAGGGCTGTTATATCGGTCAGGAAGTGATCAACCGCGTCCACAGCATTGGCCATGTGAACCGCGAGCTGCGCGGTCTCGCCGTCACGTCTGAACTGAAATCCATCCCCAACCGGGGCACCAAGCTGTTTCAGAACGATCGCGAAGTCGGATTCATCACCAGCGCCGCGCGATCGCCGGACGCTGGAACTGTGATTGCCCTGGGCTACGTGCGCCGCGAATGCAACCAGCCTGGAACCGAACTGCAATTGCCCACGGAATCCGGCACGGCGTCCGTCCGCGTGTGCGCGCTGAAGTGAGTGGAACCTGAGTTCTTAGCCACAGATGAAACACAGATTGAACACAGATGCGGGAGTCTGCTGAACCGTCGCGCTTCCTTCCGAAATCTGTGTTTCATCTGTGTTCATCTGTGGCTCCTTGAACAACGCCCGAAAATCTGAGTTTCATCTCGGTATCATCTCTGGCTAATTCCCGCCATGACTTTGGAGCAAGCCCAAGCCCGGCACGCAGAACTCGCCCAGGAGATCCGCCGCCACGATCATGCCTATTACGTCGAAGGCTCGCAGTTGATCACCGATCGCGAATATGACCAGCTCTTCGCCGAACTGCAGCAGCTTGAGCGCGATTTTCCCCAGCTCATCACACCGGATTCTCCCACCCAACGCGTCGGCGGCGCGCCCAGCGAAAAGTTCGCCCGCGTTCGCCACCTGGTCCCCATGCTCTCGCTCGACAAAGTTGAAGCGAGCGATCACCCCACCAGCGCCGAAGAACCAGACCGCGAGAAACGCAATCGCGTCCAGGACGAAAACACGCTGCAACAGCTGGCCGCCTTCGATGCGACTCTGAGGAAACAACTCGGGCGAGACCGTATCGAATACATCATCGAACCGAAGGTGGACGGCGTTTCGCTCAGCGTTCATTACCGCGAGGGAAAACTGGCGCTCGGCGTCACGCGCGGCGACGGAACCGAGGGCGACGACATCACCACGAATCTCAGAACCGTCCGTTCCATCCCGACTCACCTGAAGGCGGGAGGTTCAATCGAATTACCCGGGCTGCTGGAAGTTCGCGGCGAAGCCTACATGTCGATCCAGGACTTCGAAGCGCTGAACACCAGGATGACTTCAGCAGGCGAGAAAACCTTTCCAAACGCCCGCAATGCGACGGCCGGAACGCTCAAGCAGCTCGATCCGCGCCTCGTTGCGCAACGCCCGATTCGCGCCGTGTTTTACGCTGTGGGTGCGGTGGACGGGATCGAATTTGAAAAACATTCGGAAATGCTCGAAGCGCTCGCTCGCTTCGGTTTGCCGACGCAGAAGCTTTGGTGGGTTTGCCATGGAATTGATGAAGTGCTCCGCGTCTATCGCGAGAAGATCGTCGCGAACTACGACGAAGATCGCGACCTGCGTCGGCAACTGCCGTATGAGATCGACGGAATCGTTCTCAAGGTGAACACGCTCGCGGATTGGGAACGAATTCCGGGCCGGAGCCGCGCGCCCGGTTACGCGATCGTTCACAAGCCGGTACCGTGGATTACGCCTGCAGAGACCGTCTTGCGCGACATCACAGTCCAAGTGGGCCGCACCGGCGTGTTGACGCCTGTGGCCGAACTCGAACCAGTGTTCGTCCAAGGTTCCACCGTCGCGCGCGCCACGCTGCACAATGAAGACGAGATCCGCCGCAAAGACATCCGCATCGGCGACACCGTGGTGATTCGCAAAGCGGGAATGGTCATTCCGGAGGTTTACGAAGTGGTGAAAACAAAGCGGCCTGAGGACGCGAAGGAGTTCGACCTGTTCGCCCATGTCGCGGGCAAGTGCCCGGCCTGCGGCGGCCCCATCGCGAAGGACAAGGTAGGGCGCGCCGCTCCGCGCGCGCCGGGCGGTGAGACTGAAAGCAGCGTCGGGGAAGTAACAAACGGCGCGCTCGGAGAGACGCGCCCTACCGACGTGGGGGAGGAAGTTGCGTGGCGCTGCCAGAACGTCGCGAGCTGTCCCGCACAGCTGATGCGGCGCGTGGAGTATTTCGCGCAACGCAAGGCGCTCGACATCGAATCGCTGGGCGGCATCGTCGCCGAGAAACTGGTGGAACGCGGTTACGTGCGGGAGCCTCTGGATTTGTTCGATCTTACCGTCGAAAAGCTGGCGAAGTTGAACCTCGGCACCGACGACGAACCGCGCACGTTCGGCGAGAAGAACGCGCGCAAAGTCCTCGACGCTCTGGAGCGCAGCAAGACCGCGCCGTTGCACCGATGGATTCACGCGCTTGCCATTTCCGATGTCGGTGAAGCGACCGCCAAGCAACTCGCCGCCACGCATGAAACCTTGGAAACGCTGGCCGCCTCCGCCGTGCTGCACGACATCCGCGATCTTGGCTTGAAGGAAGCCGAACGCGCGGAGATCAGTCCACGATCGCGGCGGAATCCGCCCAAGACCGAAGCCGAGAAGTTCAGCCGCGAGCAGCGGGACGCCCAGCTCAAGGGCGAAATTTCCGAGATTGAAAATCGGCTTTCCGCGGGCGGCGTGAAGGCGCGCCTGCCGGAAGTCGGCCCGGTGGCAGCGCGCAGCGTTCTCGAGTTTCTCAATTCGGCAGCCGGTCAGAAACTGCTGGCGCGAATGCGCGAGCTCGGAATCAAGCCGCAAAACGAGGCTTTATCCGCCACAGCCTCCAACAGCACGTTTGCGGGGAAAACGTTTGTCCTCACCGGCACCCTGCCCTCACTCACCCGCGAACAGGCCACCGAGAAAATCGAAGCAGCGGGCGGCAAGGTCAGCGGGAGCGTGAGCAAGAAAACAAGCTTCGTCCTCGCAGGTGCTGAAGCCGGTTCCAAACTGGAAAAAGCGCAGCAACTGGGTGTGAAGATTTTAAGCGAGGAGGAGTTTCTCGGAATGCTGAAAGGATAACGAAGCAAAGGAGCGCGGGCGGCTCGCCTGCGAGTTCCTAACGAGTCTTCCTCCTTCGCGCGGGCGAGCCGCCCGCGCTCCGTTCCTCACACGAGCTTCAAGTGCGTGATGCGGAAGATCGCCCCTTTTGGCTCGTTCGCGGCGCATTCGATTTCCCACCCGTGAGCCAGCACGATCTGTTGCACAATGGCCAGACCCAGGCCGGTGCCTTTCCGGTGAGTCGTGAAGTACGGCTTGAAGATTTCCTTCCGGCGCTCGAGCGGGACACCGGGGCCGTTGTCCCGGACTTCCAGCACTGCGCCGGATGCGTTTCGCTTCTGGGTAACGATCTGGATCTCGCCGCCCTCGCCCAATGCCTGGATCGCATTCAGCACCAGGTTGAACAACACCTGCCGCAGCATTTGTTCGTCGGCCTCGATCGTC
>CAMLLE010000263.1 GCA_946480555.1 uncultured Verrucomicrobia subdivision 3 bacterium | reverse complement strand
GATTTGTTCGCGCCACCCAATGTCAAAGGCTGGGACGGCGGCCTCGCCTGGATCAACACCAACACATTGATGACCCGTTTCAACGAAGCCGAAACGTTGATCGAGGGCGAACTTCCCAAAAACCCAAACGCGCAGAACAAGAAGCCGCAACGGCGGCGTGGCGCCGTCCGGGTGAACGAACTGCTCACACCGGAGGAACGCGCAAACAAGATTAAGCTGGCGGATGCCCTTCAACGACGATTGTTGCAAACGAATCTGAACGCCAAGCATCGCGACTCCTTGCGCGAGTATCTGGAATCCAAATCACCGTTGAACGATGCCGATATCCGCGGCGCCCTTCGATTGATCATGGCGACCACTGACTTTCAACTGACCTGAGTATGAAAAGACCTGTCACGCTGCAAACCCGCCGCGAATTCCTCCGTTCGACGCTGCTCACTAGCGCGCTGTCATGGACCGTTCCAACCTTCATCGCGAACACGTTCGGCTCCATGCAGGCAGCGGCCGCTGACAGCGCAACGCAGATCGCGACGGGGCGCGACGGTTCGATTCTCGTCGTGCTGCAAATGGCGGGTGGCAATGACGGCCTGAACACCGTGGTGCCGTTTGCAAATGATCATTATCGGTCGGCGCGACCGAAGCTCGCGCTGCCGGCCAACCAGCTGCTGAAGTTGAACGACGAAGTTGGTTTTCATCCGGCGCTGAGCGGGATGAAGCATCTCTTCGATTCCGGCAATCTCTCGGTGATTCAAGGCGTGGGCTACCCGAATCCCAATCGATCGCACTTCCGTTCGACGGAGATCTGGCAAACCGCCAGCGATGCCGATCGCGCCGAAAAATACGGCTGGCTGGGGCGCTACTTCGACAACGCCTGTTCCGGAGCCGATCCAACTGTGGGAATCAATGTCGGAAGACAAGTGCCGCAAGCCTTCGCTTCGCGCAGCCCGAAAGGTGTAAGCGTGGACAATCCGAAGAATTTCCGATTTCGCCACGCCGATGCCGCCCTAGGCGGGGATTCGGAAATGATGGAAGGCACCGAACGCGATGACGATGGCGAGCAGAATTCCGGCGGTTCCATCGCCGCGCTGGGCGGTCCGGTAAATGCAGGTGGCTCGGTGCATGATTTTCTGGAACGCACCGCGCTGGATGCGCAGATCAGTTCAGAACAGATTCGCGCCATCAGCGACCGCGTGGAGAATCGCGCGACCTATCCGGGATCGCAGCTGGGCAATTCGCTGAAACTGGTTGCGCGATTGATTGGCGGTGGTCTGCCGACGCGGGTGTTTTATGTTTCGCAGGGCGGCTACGACACACACACGAATCAAAGCGGCGCGCACGAGCGCCTGTTGCGCGACCTGGGTGATTCCGTGAAAGCCTTCACCGATGATCTGAAGGCGCAGGGCAACTTCGAGCGCGTGCTCGTTATGACCTTCAGCGAATTCGGTCGCCGCGTGGCTGAAAACGCGAACGGCGGAACCGATCACGGAGCCGCCGCTCCGATGTTCGTCATCGGCAAAAAAGTGAAAGCCGGACTGCTTGGGAAATACCCGAGCCTCGCACCCGCGGATTTGTTTCAGGGCGACCTGAAATACACCGTCGATTTTCGAACGATCTATGCTGGCGTTTTGGAGGATTGGCTCAAGACAAAAAGCGAGCCGGTGCTCGGGAGAAAATTCGAGCCGGTCAGAATTGTTTAGCGGCAGAGCGGTGCCTCCATTCAACTTTGCTCCCGGATGGCGAGCCCGGTAGCATCCCGCCGTGAGCAAACTTCTGGAGCGCATCGAGCGCACGATCGTCTCGCGCGAGTTGCTGAAACGCAACGCGCGCGTGCTGATCGGCGTTTCCGGCGGCGTGGATTCCATGGTGCTGTTGCACGCGTTGCATCGGCTCGCCCCGGAATTCGGCTGGCAGCTCACAGTCGCACATTTGAACCATCGTTTGCGCGGCCGCGCCAGCGATGCGGACGCGCGGTTTGTCCTGCGCACGGCGCAGGAGCTGAAAATCCCGGCGGTCCATGAAAACGCCGACGTCAAACAACTTGCCGCTCGGAAAAAGCATTCTGTTGAGATGGCCGCTCGCGAACTGCGGCACAAGTTTCTAGCCCAAACCGCCAGACATCTGAAAGCCTCAATCGCTCTGGCGCATCACGCCGATGACCAGCTCGAGCTTTTCTTTGTGCGCTTGCTCCGCGGCAGTGACGAAGGGCTCGCTGGCATGCAGTGGAAACGGCCGTCACCGGCTGACCCGCGCATCACCCTGGTTCGGCCGTTGCTCGAGATTCCAAAGGCCGATCTGCTGGCTTACGCAGAAGAGCAGGGGATTCGTTTCCGCGAAGATGCCAGCAATGCTTCGCCGGAGTTTCTGCGCAACCGGATCCGGCTCGAGTTGCTCCCATTGCTCAAGCGCGATTATCAGCCGGGCCTCAATCAAGTGGTCGGCCGGGTTGCCGAGATTGCGGGCGGGAATTCGGATTTTGTCACCGAAGCGGCGGAGCAATGGCTGGCAGCAGCGACGAAGCGTTCAGCATTTCACCAATTGCACGTGGCAGTGCAGCGCCGCTGCCTTCAACTCCAGCTCATTCGACTGGGAGTCGTGCCTGGGTTTGACTTGATCGAACGTCTGCGCACCCAACCGGAACGAATTTGCATCGGCAGCAATCGGTTCGTGCGGCTCGATTCCAACGGCGAAATTCAACTCGACGAGAGCGAACCGGAAGTTGCCCCGGCGGATTCGCCGGTCCGCCTGAATCTCCAATTCCCAGGCGAGGTACAATTCGGCGGGCTGAACCTGGCCTGGGAAATTGGCGCAAACCGTTCGCGGCAGCTGCCCGTTTTTCGATCCGGACGCGAAGTCTTCGATGCAGTCTGCGTGGGCAGCGAAGTGGTGCTTCGTCGCTGGCAGCCGGGCGATCGTTTCCAACCGATCGGGATGGCCAGCGCCGTGAAGCTCCAGGATTTGTTCACCAACGCCCGGATTCCCCGCGCGGAACGCTCCCGATTGGTCATCGCCTGCACCGCGTCCGGCGAGATTTTTTGGGTCGAGCGGCTGCGCGTTTCCGAGCGGTTCAAGGTCACGTCGCGGACCATTCGCCGCTTGCTTTGGCGTTGGAAGCCCCGTTAAATCCCGTCGGTTGCAGCCAAAACACTGCGATGTTAATTTGGCGCAACTAATTCCCATGGCTGAAGACAACAAAATGAACGACGACGACAAGAACTCACGCAAAGGCGGAGAGTTTCGCGTGCCACCGCGCACCTGGATCGTCTGGATCGCAATCTTCGGCAGCATCGCAATGCTGCTGATGATGAAGAAAAACATGGATGCGCCGGGGCCGATGCTCACGCAACCAGAATTCATGGCCAAACTGGACGCGGGCCAGATCGCACCGGGCGCGAAAATCCACTACAGCCAGCAATCACTGCTCCAGGAAGTTTCCGGCGAATACATCACCACCAATGCCGCCGGTGAAATCGCCAAGATGCCGTTTCGCGCCAAGGTGCGCCTCACGGATCGCATGGAGGACAAACTTTATGACACCAAGAAGTTCGACTCGCGCGAGTCGAACCAGCTCCTCGTCGGCCTGATCTGGACCATCCTGCCGATCCTCGCCATCGCTGCCTTCATCTGGTTCTTCTTCATTCGCCAGATCAAAATGGCCGGCAAAGGCGCGCTCAGCTTCGGCAAAAGCAAGGCGCGGCTCCTTGCCAAGGAACGGAACAAAACCACGTTCAAAGATGTCGCCGGCATTGATGAAGCCATCGATGAAGTTTCCGAGTTGGTGGAGTTTCTCAAGGATCCGAAGAAGTTTCAGCGTCTCGGTGGACGCATTCCCAAGGGCGTGCTGATGGTGGGCCCGCCCGGAACCGGCAAAACGCTGCTCGCGAAAGCCATCGCGGGCGAAGCTGATGCCGCGTTCTTCAGCATCAGCGGTTCCGACTTTGTGGAAATGTTTGTCGGCGTCGGCGCCAGCCGCGTGCGCGACATGTTCGAACAGGCTCGCAAGAACACGCCCTGCCTGATCTTCATTGATGAAATTGACGCCGTCGGTCGCAGCCGTGGACATGGCTTGGGCGGCGGCAACGACGAGCGCGAACAGACCTTGAACGCGTTGCTCGTCGAAATGGATGGTTTCGATACGCAGGAAGGCATCATCATCATCGCGGCCACTAACCGGCCGGATGTGCTCGATCCGGCGTTGCTGCGGCCGGGACGTTTCGATCGCCAGGTCACGGTAAACTTGCCGGACGTTCGCGGACGCGAAGCGATTCTCAAAGTTCACGCGAAAAACGTGAAGCTGCTGCCGGGCGTCGATCTTTCCATCATTGCTCGCGGTACGCCCGGATTCTCCGGAGCTGAGCTGGCGAATCTTTTGAACGAAGCCGCACTGCTCGCCGCCCGTACGAATAAAAAGGGCGTCGGCATGCAGGAATTGGAAGAGGCGCGCGACAAGGTGCGTTGGGGCCGCGAACGCCGCAGCCTCGCCATGACGGATGAAGAGAAGAAGTTCACCGCGTGGCACGAAGCCGGTCATGCGCTCGTGAACGTGATGCTCAAACACACGCATCCGCTGCACAAGGTGACGATCATTCCGCGTGGGCAATCGCTCGGCGCCACGATGTATCTCCCGAAGCAGGACATCCACAGCCGCAAGCGCAAGGAAATGCTCGACGTGATCGCCGTCACCATGGGCGGTCGCATCGCGGAGGAGATCATTTCCGAAGACATTTCGACCGGTGCTGCCATGGACATCCAGCAAGCCACGCAGCTCGCACGGGCGATGGTTTGCCAATACGGCATGAGCGACAAACTGGGCATGGTCCAGTACGGGGATGATGACGAGTATGTCTTTCTCGGCCGGGAAATGGCGCGCACGAAGAGCTTCAGCGAACACACGGCCCAGGAGATTGACGGCGAAATCAAGCGCATCATCGACGAGGCTTACAATGTGGCTCGCGAGATCATCTTCGGAAATCGCGACAAGCTGGAGCTGATTGCGAATTCGCTTCTCGAGTACGAAACGCTCGAAGGTTCGCAGGTCGAAGAAATCATCCGCACCGGCAAGTTCACACCGCCACCACCGCCGCAGAACGTCGAGCCGCCGCACGGCGCACCAGCTGGCA
Organism: uncultured Verrucomicrobia subdivision 3 bacterium; assembly: GCA_946480555.1. The sequence goes on along the minus strand of CAMLLE010000263.1, from coordinate 212 downwards.
CGCCGTTGCCCGAAAACCCGGCCAAGCCTTCGACACCGAAGCTGCCCGGTTTGGGAAATCCAGCACCGGCGCCCGTGTAAACCGCAGATCAATTCAAAAACCCGGAAGCACTGCTTCCGGGTTTTTCTTTTTTGGCGAAGACACCCGTTGAATTCGAGATGCCGAGCCGGGGGGACGGTGGAACGGCTCGTGCCGCCAGTCGTTGATTCCAC
>CAMLLE010000262.1 GCA_946480555.1 uncultured Verrucomicrobia subdivision 3 bacterium | reverse complement strand
CGCCCGCGTGTTCCAATCTTTGGGAGCCTTTGCACGGGCGAGCCGCCCGCGCTCCCATTGTTACTTCACCAATCCTGACCCGTCCCCCGCCAGCGGGGTGACGGATGCCCAGCGCCTCTTCAAAGCACGGCGCGTCCGCCACAACGCCAGCAGCGTGAATAGCAGCACTGCAAACGCATAGGCGATCACGCCCATTCCGATTGCCGTCGGAACCAAATACGAATCGCTGAACAGCATCAGCGCCAGTCCGACCAGTGCCGTCAACACCGTCTGGCCCGCCAGGCAAGCGATGTAATGCGTCACCGGCGTTTCAACGATCCGGTTCAAATGCCAGTCGCGGTAATGCTCCTCGCCCATTGTCCGCATCAGCCACGCCGATTGGAAATTCCGCGCCGCCACCAGCAAACTCATGGTGCTGACGCCGATGGCGACCACTTCTGACCGCGCCAGGAAGATGCAGACGCCGATGTTTACAACGATGCCCCAATGCCAGCCGAGTTTCTTGGCGATGGGATTTCCCTCCAGCACCAGGTTCGGCGTCGCTACGCGCGTGCTCAGGAAATCCATGCTGCGCGCAAACAGCAGGATCAGCAGATACAGGCAATACTCCCGGCTCCCGAACTGGAGCGGCGCATCCATTATTTCTTGCCGTAAATCTGTTCCGGCGTTTCCAGCTGCGGTTCGGTGGTCTTGAACGTCGCGCCGTCGCCTTCAATGGAACGGAAGAAACAGGATTGATAACCTTCGTGGCACGCGGCACCGATCTGTTCCACCTGGATCAGCAGCGTGTCGCCATCGCAATCGAATGCCATATCCTTCACCTGCTGTGTGTGCCCGCTCGATTCGCCCTTCATCCAGAACTTCTGCCGCGACCGGCTCCAGAAATGCGTCTTGCCGGTTTTGATGGTTGTTTCCAGCGAAGCGCGGTTCATCCACGCCATCATCAACACGCGGCCGGTTTTCTGTTCCTGAATGATGGCCGGGATCAGGCCATTCGAATCGAATTTCAATTTGTCGTAGAAGCTCATGTCGCAGCGGAAAGGCTAACAAAGAACCTTCTGCGAACCACCAAAAACTTCAGCGCCCCGCGACCGGCAGCATCTCGAAGGCTGGAACGAAACACTCAACGCTCAAAATCCACGAAGCGTCAGAGTTGAACGTTAAATGCCCCCGAGTTCACGGGCTCGAACGCGGCAATGGGCAGTCACGGCGTTCCAAATCATGGTCGCCGCGCGGGCCTTTCCGTTTCCCAAATCTCACTTGCCAAACGCGAGGTCGGAACACAATCTTTCACATGGCAGCAAGCAAAGATTCTGACAGTCTCGATTCCAGGTTTTACCGCCCCGCGGATGCCTTCTTTCCGAGCTACAACGGCATCGGCCTGACCTTCGACGACATCACGCTCGCGACGCTTTATTCCGAAGTCCTGCCGCGCGACACGCACCTGGAAGTCCAGCTCGCCGATGGCTTGCAGCTGAACATCCCGGTGATCTCGTCGGACATGGACACCGTCACCGAATCCCGCATGGCCATCGCGATGGCATTGAACGGCGGGCTCGGTTTGATCCACTACAACATGCCCGAGCGTCAGCAGTTGTCCGAAGTCAGCCGCGTGAAGAATCACGTGCATGGGTTGATCCAGGATCCCATTCGGGTTTCGCCAGACCAGTTGATCGGCGACGTGCTGGAATTGATCGAGCAAAAGCGTTTCGGTTTCAGCACCTTTCCGGTGGTGGATGCGAGCGGAAAATTGATCGGCCTGCTTTCCGGCCACGTGGTCAAGCCGCGTTACGCGAAGCAGAAAGTCTCCGAAGCGCTCACGCCGCGCAACGAAGTTGAAACCATCAACAAGAAGGAGCTCGGCAAGGATCCGATCTCGCGCGCGGACCGGTTTTTCACCGAACACCCCGGCATTCACAAGCTGCTCGTGGTCGATGACAAGGATCACTTGCACGGCCTGTTCACGATGAGCGACGTGGAACGCATCACGCAGGAACGCAATGCGCAATTCAAGCCCGCGCGCGACTCGCATTTCCGGCTCGTGTGCGGGGCGGCCGTTTCTGCCACGCGCAATGCCTTCGGCGAATTGGATCGCGAACGCATCCTCACGCACGTCGGCGGCTTGATTGAGCGCGGCGTGGATGCAATCGCCGTTTCCACTGCGCACGGCCACAGCAAGGGCGTGGGCGACACGGTGAAGATGTTGCGCGATGCATTTCCGAAGCTGCCGATCATTGCCGGCAATGTCACCAGCGGCGAGGGGGTTGATTTTCTGGCCGGCTGCGGCGCGAACGCGATAAAGATCGGCCAGGGACCGGGTTCCATTTGCACGACGCGCATTGTGGCCGGAGTCGGAATTCCGCAGATGACCGCGCTCTACGTGGCTGCTCAGGCGGCGCGCAAAAGGAAGGTTTCAATCCTGGCGGACGGCGGCATCAACAAGTCGGGCGACATCGTGAAAGCGCTGACGCTCGCGCAGGCCGTGATCTGCGGCGGCATTCTCGCCGGTTGCACTGAAGCGCCGGGCGAAGTGATGGAAATCGGCGGCAAACTCTACAAGCAATATCGTGGCATGGGCAGCATGGCCGCGATGAAAGCTGGCTCAGCGGCGCGCTACGGGCACGAGAAAAATCCCACGCAAAAAGTCGCACCCGAAGGCGTGGAAGCGCTGAAGGAAGTGGCCGGGTCGGCTGATCGCGTCCTCGCGCAACTCATCGGCGGCATTCAATCCGGCATGGGTTATCTCGGCGCGGCGAATTTGCAGCAACTTCGCGACAAAGCGCGCTACATCCGCGTAAGCCCCGCTGGCCAGCGCGAAGCCGCGCCCCACGACGTCGTCGAGTTGAAGACCGGGCACTGAGCCGTCGGATATTGGAGCGCGGATCTGTGACGCCTGCAACCCGCGGCAGATGAATCGCTCAATCTCGAAATCGCCGCGAGTCGCCTTCGATGCACGCGTGATAACCGTTGATGTGAGGATCCGCAGCAGCTTCAAAACTCGATTGCCTCGTTCAACTGCCCGCATTGGGAGCAACGCGAGCGGTCCACATCCGGATCATCCGTGTAAACGTAGCCGCACTTGGTGCAGCGGTAGATTGTGTCCTGGCTTGGATTCGGATTGAACCGGCGCTGGCGAAGTCCGCTGTAGATCACGATCACTGCCAGTCCACCCAGCGTGATTCCCAGATAAGCAAGCAGCAGGTTGGGCGTGGACATATCAGGGAAACACTGCCGGGTTGTTCGTAATCAAAGCGGGACGCCATTCAAAGATCAGCGTGCCCTCCATCATGGGCGCGGGCGGTTGCTCTTCGCGCCGCGGACCAACCGGCGAAATCGGTTCGAACCGCCGCGACTGCGCGAACTCCAAAGCAAGCGCATCGTTCGTGGAACCCGAACCTGCCGCCAGCACGGTCGAAAAAACGTAACCTTCAGGGTCCACCAGAACTTCGACCACCGTATTGGTGAAACCTTCCGTCACCGCGGGCAGCGGTTCGGGATTCAGCAAAGCGCGTCCGGATAATCCACCTTCGATCCGGAACGTCGATGCCAGGCGCTCCGGAGCGGCTGGCATCAATCGCGGCGACAGCAACACCGGTTCCGGCAGCGTCATGGGACGCACAGTCGCCAGGGTGTTTTCCGCCACGTAGCGCGTGAACGCCTGACCCAGCGATTCGACATTCAGCGGCAGCGCGAATGCAGGCTCCAGCCGGCTACGCAATTCAAAGGACGGCGCCGAAACGCTCATCCATGTTGCTCCCGAAAAACCGAGTCGATGCGGCAGGACGAACAATGTGGGATCGTGCAGCGCCACCCAGTCTGGCGGTAGTGGCCGCACCAATTCAAAACCGGCTGAAGGCGCTGGCCGCGATACCGGCTTTGCCGGCGCCGAACCGAAGAAGATCAGCAACGCGGCCTGTAAAACGAAAGCAACCGCCACGGCGATCAGAAATCCGCCGGAGAGTCGCGGTCGATGTGCCACCAGCGCGCGGGTCATGGTTCAGAAGCCGCCGCAAGCAAGAGTTCCCGAATGCCTGCCTGCTGGGCAATGCTGGCCAGTTCATCCAGACTTTCGCGGCGGGTATTGCGATCGGCATGAACGATCAATGCCGGCGACTCGGGAAAATCGCGCACGGCAGCCTGCAACCGGCTCACGAGATTTGTGGCATCGGTGAGCCGATTCTTGAAGTAGAAGCGCCCCGTTGCATCCACCGCGACCGCCAGCGCCGGCCCTTCGACACCGCTCAACGCAGCGCCTTTCGGAAGTTCAATTCGCACGCCCGGCGTGTAAGTCATGGAGCCGAGCAGGACGAAAATAACCAGCAGAAAGAACACTGAAACGAACGGTGCGGCATCGAGCTGGCCGCGAAAGATGCGGGCGTTGCGCGGGAACTTCATGGCGTCTCGAGCGGCGTTGAGCTGCCATTGGCCGTGACGATGTGGACGATTTCTGTCGCCGCTCGTTCCATGTCGAGCACGATGGAATTCACGCGGCTCACGAGGTAATTGTAGCCGGCGTGCGCAGGAATCGCGACCGCCAGGCCCGCGCCGGAACAGATCAACGCCTTCCACACTCCATTTGAAAGCATGGTCGGAGAAGCCATCACCCCCGCCATGGTGGTTTGCTCGAAAACGTTCATCAACCCAACCACCGTCCCGAGCAACCCGAGCAGCGGCGCAATCTGCGCAATGGTGGCGAGCAAATTCAGTTTCTCCTCCAATCGCGGCACTTCGGCAAGACCAGCTTCTTCCAGGGCTTCTGCGATGCGCTCACGGCCGTGGTCGCGATTCAAAATGGCGGTTTTCACCAGGCGCGCCACCGGGCCCGGCGTGGCGTCGCAGATGGAAACAGCTTCCACCACGTTGTCGCGGCGCAGCACATTGCGCACACCGTTCAGGAACTCCGTGGAGTTGATCTGCGCGCGATGGTAATGCAGAAACCGCTCGATAAAGACGACCAGGGCAACGGCGCTGACAAGCAGGATGAACCAAAAAACCGTCCCGCCGTTCCGCAGGATGTCCGGCAAAGTTGACATGCGTGTGTTATAGCCGCTGCCCGAATCTGGACCAAGGCGAAAGCTAGCCGCGCTACATGCAGGGGCGCAGGTTCCATGCTGCCAGAATCAGGGCGAGCATTACCGGGCTTCCCCCTCTCTTCCGAGCGAAGCCGGAGAAGAGGGTCGGGGAGAGGAGGTTTTTAGCAGCCCCTCTCCCTATCCCTCTCCCCGCGCTTCGCTGTGGGACGAGGGAAAAAAATCTGAGACTCCTCACGTCGTCTCCTACAGCGAAAAGGTGGGGCGCGTTTCTCCGAGCGCGCCGGGCCTTTGCTCCAAACGCCCGCGACGCCAC
>CAMLLE010000261.1 GCA_946480555.1 uncultured Verrucomicrobia subdivision 3 bacterium | reverse complement strand
AGCCGCCCAGCGTAACGCAACGATGGGAACACGGTGCTGCTCGACACGCTGTAGCCGACGGCGAGATTCCCCTGATGATCCATCGCCGCGCTGGCCATCCAGCGATTATCCGAATCCGGCGCGAACGTTCCCTGTTCCGCCACCGCGAACGCGCCTGAGAGCAGCGTGCGGCGCAATTCGTAATAACGGATGCCGGCCTGATGGGTCGCGGGCGTCGTCCCGCTGCCGCCGCTGACGTTGACCGTATGATTCGCCACCAGCGATTCGTTGCTTCCGGAGTTGCGATACTGCAATCGCCGCATCAGCCGCCCGCTGTAGTTGTCCAGGAACGCGGTCGAGCTGATGCCGGGTTGCTCGATGTCATCGCGGCCAGTCGGGTTGGCGGAACTGAACGCGTTGACCGGGAGCGGCGATTCGACGGTGAAGGATGAGTTGGAAGGATTCGCGAAATCCGCGTGGAAGTTGAACAGCACGAGGGAATCGCCGGGGTTGATGTCCGAGATCATGGCGAACACGTTCGATGCGCCCACTGGCGGAGGGATCAACCCATCGAAGTCGGAAGGTTGCAGGCCGATGTAGGTCGAATTGATGGTGTTGACGTTGAAGTAAATGAAACTGGCGGACGGATCGCCGGCCAGCATCTTCAACCGATCGAACGCAAAGACTCCCACGCCCGCAAAGGTGCTGCTGCTGGTGAACTGATCGGCTGACATGTAATAGCCGTCCGGCCAGACGCCGGTTTGCGGGTAGTCCATGAACAGGTTCGGGCTCAACTCGAATTTGTAGAGGAAGTAACCGCCGGTGGGGTCGCCGGTTTTTGAAACCGCCACGCAACCGCAATTCGTTCCGCCAAACGAAACGTAAGCGGTCTGGCTGATCACCCAGCGGTCGGCCAACGGATCGTACAATACCAACGGATTGATGCTGCTGCTGATTCCGCCGTTGCAGGGTCCGCCCAAGGGACCGAACAGGCTGGCCAGCGTCGTTGGTAGCGTGAGCGGGACGCCGTTCTTGTCGAACACGCGGAACAGACCGTTGACTGCTTGCACGTAGTGATTCGGTCCCACGTCGCCGCTCGGGTCGGGCGGAAGGTAGCTCGTGCCGAGATAGGTGATTGCATCCTGGACGGACAATCCCTCGAACGTGAGCGTTGCCGGGGGGATTGCTTCTTCCGACGGCTCCGGCGATGGAATCGTTTCCAGCGGCGGCGACTCCGCAAATACTTCCGCAGGACGCACGAGCGGAACGGGCGCGGCCGCTGACGTCAGGGGGGCGGCGCTGGCGGTTGAGAGTTGAACGTTGAGACCTGAGAGAGGAAGCAAAAGTGCGGCCTGTCCGAGAACCGTGAGTTTGGTTTTCACGAGTATCCTTCTCAATTTGACGTTTGGTTTCGAACAAGGTGTTCCAGCGCATCGAGCCGCTGTTTCAACTCCGTTATCTCCGTTTCCTTCTGTTCAAGTTTCTGGTTCAACCCCTGAATCGCGGCGAGCGCCACGCCGCCGGCGTCCACCGTCGCGATGCTTTTGTCATCGGTGTTCAGTTGGAACGCCTTCTGAAAATCCTGCGCCGTGGGGCCGATGTTCCGCGCAGCAGCGCGACCGCGTTTAAAACGTCGGCCGGGTTCACCCGCTGGAAACTCTCCTTGAACGCAACATCCGAACTGTTGACCCACGTGGCCGCCCCATCTCCTCCACCAACGGTCCCGAATGCGGTACCCGACTGAATCGTGTTTAAGACGCCGCCTGCGATGGTCTCGTAGTTCACGTCTTGAATCGAGTTGTCCTGACCTCCGCCGATGGGGAATTTCATGGGGAAACATCTGGGTTGTTGTTTGGAGCGAAGGACTACGGCGATTTTAACCGGAAGTAACGATTGCCCGCGGGCGGAGTCACGATGATGAACTTGATGGCGCCGTTGTCCTGAATGGATTCCGCCACGGAAGACCAATTCGTCGTGGCGACGTTGGTGTTCATCTGAAGATTGAAACCGGTGGAGGGGGAGGGCCAAGAAACCATCGCCGTGTTGGTGGAAGTGAGGCGGATGCTCAGCAATGGCGCGCCGGGAGTTTGCACCGCGTAGAGCGACCAGAAGCCGCCAGTGACCGAATAGCTGCCGCCGGTCAGCGCGTTGTTTGCCGTGGCGTCGTGCTGGCCAATGGTGCCGCTGACGGAATAAACGCCGCCGGTGCTGGTGCCTCCGCCTCCGGAGATTTTGTGCCAGTCGATGGAGTATTGGGCGACTGCGGGAGCCAAGAGCAGGAGCGTCAGACTAATGAAGGTCAGAATAGTCCTGACCTCATGATTCTGACCGGTCGGTTTGTAGTAGCTGCGTCGGGTCATAATCTCATTCTCCTTTCGCGATAGGTTTGGTCATGATTCGTTCCAAAGCCGCGAGCCGTTGTTTCAGTTCCAGGTTCTCTGCCTCCAATTTCTGAATTCTCAACTCCACCTTCGTGTTGAGTCCCTGAATAGCCGCCAGCGCCACGCCGTCTGCATCCACCGTGGCGATGTGTTTCTCGTCGGCACCCAAGCCGAACGCGGCTTGGAAGTCTTGGGCGACCGGCCCGAGGTGGCGCGATCCGCTGGCGTCGTTGGTGTAAGACCACGTTTGGATCGGGAGCGCGGCGACCTTGTCCAGGATTGCCAGCGCGTTCACCGGTTCGAAATCACGTTTCACATAGCGGTCGCTTGGCGGGTTGACGCTTCCCGCAGTGTAAAAATTCCCGGCTTGATCCACAGTGGTGAGAACTGTCGAGGTGCCATCGGTGTTGTATTTCACCACGTCAAAGAATCGGCCCGCGACTGCCGGAATGCCGATTTTCAAGTGACCCAGCTCCATAAACATTCCCCAGCGGCCCGCGCCGGCATAAGCACCGCTGGTGAACGGATCGAAGGCCCGCGTGATCAGGGGACGATCCACGCCATTGAGAACAATGCCAAAACTGTCCCCGGAATCCATTCGCACGCCGCCGTGGGCACGGATGCTGAATTGATCGCTGGCCGTCGAAGCGAAGCTGGCGCCTGAAGCGTCTGCCCATACAAATGAGCCCCGGTGATTCGCTTCAGCGAAGTAGCCCATCGCGGTGGAGTAGTCGCCGCTCGCCGTTGTTGCAATTCCCATTGCAGTCGAGGAATCGCCGCTTGCCGCCGTTGAAATTCCCATCGCAGTTGAGGAATCCCCGTTGGTAACCGTTTGACGCCCCATGGCTGTCGAGTAGTTGCCGCTGGCAGTGGTTTGGAGCCCCATCGCGGTCGAACGATCACCGAGCGCCGCTGTAGAATATCCCATCGCAGTCGAAGCGTAGCCGCCGGCGGTATTTCCACCACCTCCCACCACTGTTCCGAGATCCGCGAGGACTCTATTAGTAAGGGAGAGGAGTCCCCCTAAGCTTACCGCGCCGCCGCCGGCAATGGTTGCACCCACCGCTCCATTCGCCACAAAATTGCGCGGCGAACCGCCGATGACGTTTGGCGCTCCGAAATTGCCGGGCTCCAGCCGCAGCGCGCGACCGCCATTGACCTTAAGTTCCAACGGTTGATTGTCCGTGGTGCCCAGCGAGTGCGCGCCCGGCGTGGTGCCTGCGTTGCCGTTAATTTTCCACGCATTGCCCAGCGCCGCCGCCGGCACCGTGCCGCTCGTCAATTGCGACGCGTTGAGCTCGGTCAAGCCCGCGCCGCTGCCGCTGAAAGCGTTGGCGGCGTTGTTGAACGTGACCGCGCCGGAGTAGGTGCCCGCGAGATTGGTCGAAGCAACCGGACCGCTCAATTGCGCGGCAGACAGCGTGCCTGAAAGGTTGCTCGCCGTGATGGCGTACGGCGTTGGAGTCAGCGCCTGCCGGGGAGCAAGCGTGGTGAACGATCCGATCGTGGTTCGGACTTCCAATTGCAGCCAGCGATTCGCTCCGGGAAAGTTCGCGCCGAAATCGAGCGGCAGGACGAACAGGCCGTTGGTGACACCGACGACGACTTGCGCCGGAGAATTGGTTGCCAGCGCCGTGCCTCCGCTGGCGGCGCTCCAAAGCGTGGCATGAAATTCAGCGCTTCCAGTGTAAGCGGAGTTGTTTTCGTTCAAACGGCCTTGATATGTAAACGCGGTTGACTGCGCTGTAGCGGTTGATAGTGGAGCGTGGATGGTTGATAGGAGGGCCGCAACCGCGAGTTGAAATGGGAATTTCATGGGGAAACATCTGGGTTTTTGTTTGGAGCGAAGGACTACGGCGATTTCAACCGGAAGTAACGATTGCCCGTGGGCGGATTCACGATGATGAACTTGATGGCGCCGTTGTCCTGAATCGATTCCGCCACGGAAGACCAATTCGTCGTGGCGACGTTGGTGTTCATCTGAAGATTGAAACCGGTGGAGGGGGAGGGCCAAGAAACCATCGCCGTGTTGGTGGAAGTGAGGCGGATGCTCAGCAATGGCGCGCCGGGAGTTTGCACCGCGTAGAGCGACCAGAAGCCGCCAGTGACCGAATAGCTGCCGCCGGTCAGCGCGTTGTTTGCCGTGGCGTCGTGCTGGCCAATGGTGCCGCTGACGGAATAAACGCCGCCGGTGCTGGTGCCTCCGCCGCCCGAGATCTTGTGCCAGTCAATGGAGTATTGCTGGGCTGCGAGGGGCAGGCAGCACAACAGGCTGCCGGCAGAAAGGAGGAATGTATTTTTCATGTGACGTCTCAGTTCGAGGATTGATTGCGGATGATTTTTTCCAAAGTTTCCAACCGCTGTTTCAACTCTGCGTTCTCGGCGTCTCTGCGTTTAAGTTCCGCGCGGGTTTCTTCAAGTTTACTATTCAATCCCTGAATCGCCGCCAGCGCGACGCCGTTGGCATCGACGGCAGCGATGGTCGTTTCGCCGGTGCCCAATCCAAAGGCAGCCTGGAAATCCTGGGCCATCGGACCGATGTGGCGGCCGTCTTGAAGTTCCTTGAAGTTCCACGTCGTGATGGGCAGCGCGGTGACTTTGTCGAGCACTTCAGCCGGCGAGATCGGCGCGAAGTTTTCCTTGGCATCGCGATCGCTGGTTTGCGTGAGCGACGTGCAAGTGATGGCGCCGACGACGTGGAGCTTGCTGACGGGATTGTTGGTGCCGATGCCGACGTTGTTGTTGTCCCAGCGAATGATGAATTCTGCCTGGGCATTCGGAGAGTTGACGTCGTTCACGACGAAAGAGTAGCCCTGTCCGGCAACATCATCGCCTGTTTGAGGAACGCCGATGTCCCAGGAGCGGGCGGCCGCGCCAGGACCGCTGGATCGGGATTCCAGGCGAATTATGCCCTGCGAACCTGGCGTGGTGGTATCGCCCACGTGGAGCAACTGTGCGGGATCGAGTTTGCCGATGCCGACGTTGCCGCT
>CAMLLE010000260.1 GCA_946480555.1 uncultured Verrucomicrobia subdivision 3 bacterium | reverse complement strand
GGGCGCATCCCCAGCACCCTGAAGACGAAATCACCTTCGATCCAGTGCCCGAATGACCGCCTGCTTCTCAGCGTGGTGAAGTATCGAACGGTTGAAATTGATCTCTGCGAAAGCTGCGGCGGCGTGTGGCTCGACGCCGGGGAATGGCAGAAGATCGCGCGCCGCACGGCACCAAAAGAAAAGTTCAAAGGCGCCGTTGACCTTGGCGGCGATTTCCTCGTGGAAGTCGGTGGCGAATTTGTTGGATTCGTCGTGCGCTGCGTCTTCGAGGCTATCAGCGGACTATGAAAAGCCAGTGAGTTATTGGAGCCGTTGCCGGAATCGGCCAACAGGTAATCTCTCCTTCCCGCTCGCTGGAAGGTAAGCAAGATCGGGTGTCATTTCGGGCCAAAGGCCGCCCAGGAATAAAGGAACACTTCGCGCTTTTCCGAAACAGCCAGCAACCCTTCCGGAACGAAACAGCAGCCTTCAATCTGTCCTTCGCGGAACGCAGCGAAACGCGGGTGCACTTCCGCCGCGCGCCGCAAATCGCCATCAACGTCGAAAATGTATGCCCCGCTTTTGCAGACCAGGCCAATCATCTTGCCGTCGCGGGATAAATCGGCTGCTGTCACCGGCGAGGTCACGGGCAGCTCGGCCACAACTTCCAACGTGCAGTTCGTCGCCGCTAGCGGGAAGCGATAGATCACTGCGCGCCGATCTTTCGTCAGTTTGGAAATGACAAAGCCGTGATCGCGCCAGATGAACAGGCTTTCGGAATTGAACGGCTGCGCCGGAAAATTCAACACCCATGATCGCGTGACTGGCGCCATCCCTGTTGTGTGCGCGAGATCCGGTTCGGCGATGCGATGCACGTGAAGCTGGCGTCGGTCTGCATCGTTGTTTCCGATATCCGCCAGGTAAAGGTTCCCAGTGTCATCGCGCGCAATATCCTCCCAATCGGTCAGGCTTGCGCCCGTGACGCGGAATTCCGCCGTCACCTCCCCCAAGCGATCAATCGCGAACAGCAGCGGAACGGGACCGTCGTTGTGGGTCCAGAAGAGATTCGTGCGCGAGGTGGCGATCAGACCCGAACTCTCGCGAAGGCCCGGATGCTGCATCAGGCCGACTTGCTGAATCCCCGCACCCGCAGTTCGGGGCTGGAATTTGGATTGAGCCGAACAAGGCACGCCAGCGAAGGCGCCACAGAGAAAAAGAACCGTGAGAGTTTCGATCCGCATGACAGCAATTTTTGGATAGTTGGACGCGGATGCAACTTGAATGTTTCACCTTTATCGAGCCAGCACCCTGCCAAGCCGCCGGTTTAACCGTTAAAGCGCACCGCTGTCACTTTTCGTCTGCAAATTTTCTCGTAAGTCTCTCATGACAAACGCTTAAAGTCGGGACGCAAAATCTCCGACAAGATTGGCGTGAGTTTTGATGGTGAGTTTGTGCGGAAGAATGATTCGAAAGTTGCAGTGCCGTTGCAGCGAGTTTGCGCCTGGGTGAAATGTGCCGGCTTCCGGTGTCTCGCATTCAAGGGGAAAGACGAGAAGTGGCGGGGTTTTTACAACGGAAAAGAACTGCCAGAGCCCGTTGAAATTCTGCAGTTTCTTTAATCAACCATCAAACCGTACAGCCGTGCGAATCGCGATCGCGTCTGCGATTCCGGCTCCGCCGTCGAAAATAGGAACGCATGCGCACAGCACTTGATGGAATTGAAAATCTGGAAAAGCGATTCACCCAAAGCCTTCAGAGAATTCCGCACAAAAAAGCCGTTCCGCGTCGCACGGAACGGCGTTTTTTAGCCTGCGCGATGAAGCGTGCTCAGGCCTGAAAGGATTTGCCACAGCCGCAGCTTTGGCGGGCGTTCGGGTTCTGAATCTTGAAACCGCCACCGGTCAATTCGTCACTGAAATCAACCACCGTGCCCTTGAGATACTTGGCGCTGAATGGATCGATGACGACCGTCACACCGAACATCTCCACCGAAAAGTCGTCTGGCCGCTTTTCATCGAACACCATTGCGTATTGCATGCCGGAACAGCCACCCTGCTCGACGTAAACGCGCATAAGTTTGTCGCGGTTCTCGGGCAGGTTCAGCATCGCTTTCACTTCGCCCGCAGCACTCTCTGTGAGGGTGATAACGGGCTCAGCAATAGTGGCATCGGATTCCATAGAGATTACGCATCGACACTAATGGCGCACGGGAAGCCTGTCAAAGGGGCAAAACGGAAATTCGACAGCAAACGGATCTCGCCCAACCGCCAATTGGAGCAGCCGGGTTTCTCCAAGAACCACTCAATCCGCCTCGGCTCGTGCGCGGAATGACATCCTTCTAAAACTCGGCGCGGCCGTTGCCGTTTGCCTGCTCCAGGGCCTTCATGCGGCGGCGCTCGAGCGTGGCTTGGAAAGCGGCAGACATGTTGGGCAGCGATTGCAGGGATCGATAGACGTTCAGCGCCTGTTTCCAGTTGCCGAGCAACTCAGCCATGCGAGCCGTTTCCAGTCCGGCCTTCTGATACCAGAACAAGTCTGCGGGATCATTCATCTGCACGTCTTCAAATACAAATGCATCCGCATAGTGAGCCAGCGCTTCCTTCTGCAGCGCCTGCTGTTCGGCACCGGCTTTTCCTTCCGCCCGGGCTTCAGCGAGAATCCCCAACGCAACTCGCGCCTGCCGCCGGACTCCGTCGGTTGCATTGGTCGCCGCAATCACGCGGCCGTAAACTTCTGCCGCGCGATCGTAAAACCTGGGATTCGCTGCCCCCATTTCCTTGTAGCAATCGCCCAAACGGCCAAGCGCCATCGTCGCGAACGTGTTGGTCGGAAACAACCGCAACACGAAATTGAATTGCCCCGCCGCTTCCTCGAGATCAGCCAGCCGATTAGTCGCGCCTGGTTCGTTGCGCGCCATGTAAGCGTCACCCGCGCCAATCGCAGCCTTCACCTTCAAGTCCGCCGGGCATTTGGGATCGCTGATCAACGTGGTGAAATACGAGATGGCGTCCTTGTAGCTGAGCCGCGCCATGGCCGCGGCCCCGGCGCGCAAATGCGCGAGATAAAACAAGTCCGACCCCGCATAGTTCGTGGTGTAAGGATAGTTCTCCTCGGCTTTGCCATACTCGCGCAGCCGGAAATAGAAATCGCCAATCCACCAGCGGGCGCGCGGCGCCAGTTCATGCTCCGGATGCGCCGCAATGAACGCCTGGAACAACTGCAACGCATTGGTCGTGGCACCGGACATCGCCGTGTCCCAAGCCCGCGCAAAGCGGGCTTCCGGCAGGCGCGGGTGGTTTGTGAATGCACCGATCCACGCCTCGTAACTGGCGATGGCGGCAAGCCACTTCCCCTCCTTCTCGAAACTGCGCGCGACGGCGAGCTTTACCTCAGGCAGGAGCGCATTCGTGCCCGCTCCGAATTGCGTTTCGAAATCCTCCAATAGTTCGCGCGCCCGCGCGGGGTTGTTTTCCTGCGCGTAGCCTTCGGCCACCAACAGAAGGCAACGGTCGCCGCGCAGCCCGTTTGGATACCACGCCAGCATTTGCCGCACGGCTTGTTCCGCTTCCGTCAGGTTCGTGATCGCCAGCGCCGTGCGGATCGTCTGGTACAGCGCCTGTTCGAGCAGGCTTTGCCGAACGCCCGGATGCGTGCTGAAGGTGGAAACAAGGTCGCGATAAGTTGTCAGCGCCACTTCAAAACTGCCGGCGCTGAACTGGGCATCCGCGAGTTTGAAACGCGCCACCGCCTGGTCTTCCGACTGGGGCAGACGTTCCACGGCCAGCCGAAACGCCTCCGCCGCCGCGGAGTAGTCCTTCAGATACCAGAAACACCAGCCGCGGCCGAGGTGCGCTTTGCCAATGAGATCGCTGTCCCGGAACTGCGAGATCACTCCATCGAACTGCGTTTGCGCCTGGAGCAGAGTATTTGTGTCCACCTCGTTTCCGGCCGCCGCCTGCTTCAAGCGCAGCTCGCCCGCAGTCAGCAACACCAGATCCGCCGCTTCCGTCTGGGGGTACTCGCGAAGAAAATCCTCGAGCCGCCGCACAGCATCCGCGGGACGCGGGCTGAGGTCCGCAATTTTCAGCAATGCCGTCCGCTGCAACGGCGCAGGAACATTGTTTGTGAGGTTTTGTTGATAGACACCAATCGCTTCAGCTGGCCGGCGGAGCTTTTCCAATATGGAACCGGTGAGGATCGCGCTCTCCGCGCGCAGCCGGCTGCTGCCGATCGAAGCTGCCTGGGCCATCAGATTCGTAGCGGTTCCGAGGGCCTGATCCGGGCGCTGTGTCGCAACTTCGATGCGCGTCTGCAGATGCCAGCGTTGCCAGGCGAGTTCACCCACGAGGGACTGGTTCTGCAACATTTCGATCACAATGGCGGCCCGCTCCGGCTTCCCGAGCGCCAGCTCCGCCTCACCGAGCAGCAGATATCCGCGCACGATCCAATCGTTCTTCACTCCGCCCAGCGCAGCCCGCTGGAAAAAGCTGTCGCGATTTTGCAGCAAGGCAGAGACTTCCGCCCATTTTTCCATTCGGGCAAGCGCGGCCGCCTGCGACACCGCGGCTTCGAGGCGATTGGTTGAGTCCGGGTAAAAGTTGACCAGCTGCCCGAAAGTCCCGGCTGCGGCAGCGAAGTTTGTGTTTTCAAGGTGGGCCTGCCCCATCCAGAAAAGGTAAAGATCACCCAGCTCCCCGGCGCGCTCGCGACTGGCAGACAGCAAAAGGATTGCTTCATCGAATTTGCGCGCCTTGATCAGCGCCTCACCTCGGAAAAGAACTGCCTCCGGAACGCGAAACGAAGTGGGGTAATTGGTTATGAACGCACCGAATTCCTGCGCCGCGCCCTCCCAAAATTCGAGGCTGAAATGTCTCGCGGCTTTGTTGAATGCGTTGACCTCGGCGGAGGCGCCAAACGCAGGACGCGAACCGCCGAGCAACAACAGCAAGACTGCAAGCCACCGCAAAAACATGGGTGTGAATCTAACGAAGCAACATGCGCAACGGAAGGAAGTTCGTCAGAGGAGGGCTCAACTCTCGTTAAGTCGCGACGGTTTCACCGGCAAATCGTTGCAGGTTTTTCAGGATTTCGACTGCGCTTCTGTCCGCTGGAATGGTTTTCGGATCAGCAGTTGGCCAATGGCGTGATAAGCCGGGCCTCCGTGCACAGCTTTCGGATCGCGCCGGAACTGCTGATCACGAACTCGCCGCCAATTTTGATTCCGGTGCTGGAAAACAGCTGGCCGTAAATGCCGTGATTCACATAAGGCGAGAGGCTTTTGCCGTTCTGACCAGCGGATTGCCAGACGACAACGAAACGTCCATCGCTCAGCGTCGCAATCGCCGGCGCGGTCTGCACATTGTTGGTGTAGGT
>CAMLLE010000259.1 GCA_946480555.1 uncultured Verrucomicrobia subdivision 3 bacterium | reverse complement strand
AATAGGCGCTACCCAGAGACAGCGTTTCGATTCCAACTGCATCGTTCCGGTTTAGTTTCACTGACTCGCGCCGACTTCGCCTGCCAGCCCGCCCAAACCATCAGCAGCGACGCCAGCGCGAACACTCCCGGCGCGAGGCGTTGTTCCAAGGTCATGGCCGTACCTCCAAAGAACGAAAGCGCGTTCGCAAATGCGAACCCGAGCCACACGAATGCTGTCCGACGATTCGGATTGCGCTTCAAAGTCAAAAATCCAGGAACGCCCGCTATGATCACGGCGCCAATCGAAAAGACCGTTCCCGTCCGTGGCCCGGATGCTTTCCATCCGAAAACGCAGATCACCACCAGGCAAAGGATCATCGTTTCAAACCAGCCCCAGTTGAACCGTCGTTGAAACGCCAGGACGGACGCGACGATCAAGTAAACAACAGGTAACGCGCGGAATGGGTCGTAACGGGCGGCAGAATGGGTCTCGTTTGGTAACGCGCGCTGACGGCGCGACTACTTCGCGGGGGTCTCGCCCGATGGTGGCGGAACGCTCGCGAGCCACTTGCCTTGAGGGCACTTCTCAGCAGCCAGTCTGAGCTTGTAATCCGTCCAGCAGCCGCACATCGAGCATCGACGCACGGAGGCAATCCACTTCGGGCAGTCCTGGCAGATTGCCTGACGCTCAGCCTTCACTGCTTCTGTTACAAATACAGGCTTCCCACCAACAGCCCGTGCAGCGCTTCTAGCACCAGCCCCAATTGCGTTTTGAAGCATCCGTCGGATCGAGGGAAGCGATGGCTCAGCTGCACCAATGCGACGACCTGGTTGAAGAACTCTCATGGTTCGGGTGGGCAGATACGGTCACACTCTACCATCTGGGCTGCGTATTGGTCATCAAACCTTCCCCCAGCGCATTTGCAGCCCTTTTGGAGCTGAAAGAACTGCCACGGAGTTTCAAATCCGCCCGGAGGCATGTCATAAACTTCCGAATACCGGGCTATGTCCCACGGTGCCAAGGCCACCTTGTCGGGTGGTGTAGCTGATTGGATTTCCGCGAGCGTCATGAATCCATAGCCAGCCGGTGGCGTCGGTGCGCCTAAGGGGGGACTGATGCGAGCTTCCACCATGGGAACATGCGGAACGTAAAAGCGCGGCGGCGACAACTCATCGACAGCACAGCTTCCATTATCCTGTGAAGCGGTCTCCTCGCTGACGTTTCCAACTCCGTCGTCGATGCAGAGCTTCTGCTGGACTTCATCGAAAATAGATGGCCAATGCTGGATGAAATCGGCCTGCCACTGGGCTCCGTAAGTTGCATCGACGGTGAAGCTCGATGGGAATGGTTTGGTCACTCCGTTTGGCCATGTCTCGCCGTTGGGCGAGATGGCGAAGACTTGCGGATTGCAAACACTGAACGGGATACACGTCCCTTCTGCTGGACCGATCTGTTGCAGGGTCATGCCCGTCACGGCGTGCGGGAATCCGTTATCAGCCTGTTGCTGACGTGGAAGTGGATCGGCTGAATAGCATGGTGAGCTTGGATCGAGACCGTTCAACCGCTCTTGTTCGCGCCAGTCGCGGTTCGTTTGTTCCCAAGCGATGTAAACAAGGTCCCCCTTGATCTCATTGTCATTCCAGTCTTCACTCGGAGCGCCGTGGACGGTCATGGAGCCGCCGCTCGTGTAGGTGCCGAGAGTTCCGGTAACAGAGAACGTCGATGTGCTTCCCACCGATGCGACCTCCACGTTGCTTCCAAGGCTGCCGGTGTTCGTGAAATCGAGGTGATCTCCGGCGACCAGGTAAATCGGCGTTGCAACGGTAATGTCCACCACGCCGCCGTTCTGAACTGCACTTTCAATCTCAATCCGGCCGCAAAAGCCGGGCTTGTTGAACCATTTCAACGGCCCGATTGAGCCTGCGCATTCAGCGACCAATCCATCCTGACAACGAGGCGGCAGTCCAGTGGGCAGATCGCAGACCTTGGAACCAAGAATCACCTCATGCGCTGCCGGGATCGATGACACCTCCCAGACACCGCTGGAACTGCTGTCCGGCGCGATGAGCAACACCTTCTCTCCGACCTCGAACTCGTGGCCGGACAATTGAGTTCCAACCAAAGGTGCGCTCGGCGTGGTCTCGTCAACGTAGTGGACGCACTCCACACGATCTTCTTCGAGCGCGAAGCGGTCTGTGCCGCATGGGCGCGCGAAGTTTTCTGACGGCCGCGGCACCTTGGTCTGAGCCGTCTTCTGCATTACCAGCACGTCAGCCCCGAACAAGTTCTGAGTGTTGTCTCCAAAGACGTATTGGTTGCCAAAAAAATAAATGCCAGCGCCAGGCGGGATGAATGCAGCCTGCGCATTGTTGGTCCATTGCGTGCAGTTACCGGGAACGTAGGTGTCGGTGGAATCTCCAGCGGTGTTCTGGCCGGACCAGGCACCGGGCTTTGCGATCCAGGTCGATTTGATTCCGGTGGTGCTGTTGAAGCACCACTTCCACGTCTCATGCCGGAAGTCGAAGTGCTTGTCTGTTCCGGCTGGCAGTGGTGAACCAAGGATTGAGCCATCAAACAACCGCGTGTTCGGATCGGTCCATTCCACTTGTTCGTAGGTTGGAGACCATTCCTCGTGCGACGGTGCGCGGCCTTCGCAGTCGTCAATCGGCTGATCAGTGTCTGACACGCGCGGTTCAAACGTAGGAATCACTGCTGAATTTGGCTCATTGCGGGTGACGAGCGGTCCAACTGTGAGAGATCCATCCTGCCGCCAGGGTAAAAGCTTGTCGTCATTCAGCGGCCATTCCGCGAGCAGTTCCTTGCAGTCTTCGAACAACTGCGCGGCGGTGTATGGGTCTGAGAGCGTCAAAGACAGCTCGTGATCGTGAATCAGCACAACTACATTCACATCCTCAGCCACATTCACCTGGGTGTATGTCTTGAGCGTCCAGTTGATCGACGTATTTGAAACCGAAAGCGTCGCATCATAGACATTGGACCAGTCGTCTTGATCGTAAGAGATCGATGCCGTTCCAGCGTTGAGATCGGCGTTGGACTCGAAGTAATAGCCAACAATCTCTTCAGTGCCGATGCGTTCCACAATCCACGATGTCCCGGTGCAGGTGTAGTCCGCATCCGGATCGAAAAGCACACCGGGATAGCCCATGAAGCTGACCAGTGAGTTCACATCCCACGTCTGAGCTGCGAACAACATCAACCGAGCTGTGGTTTGAGAGGGGAGAGGCAGCGTGGCCGGAGTGCCGTTCGGATGAAAATTGTAGAACGTAACATCGTCGCATGGGTCATCCGCCGTACATGTCGTTGTCTTGATGCCGGAGTAGCGGTTCACGCTAGCGGTCGCGTTGCAGGTGCGTGTCACCCAGTTGTCAACGATGGTCTCTTCCTCGACCGAGTAGTCGTTCCGACGCAGCGTGCAGCTGCCGGTCAATGTCAGGTAACGCGTCTGGTCCGGCGTGAGATGCGCGCCGCGGCAGGTGCTGGGATTGCAACTGCTGTCATTGGTGACGACGTTGGGTGCATTACGCGCCTCCGATTTGAAACCAGGGAGCCCATGCCAGGTCTTGCGAGCCTGAACGACCTTGTGGCCGATCTTCCGGCACGTGGACATGTCCACAGTGTCTTCCGTGACCTCATAATAGTTCAGGTAAACCGGAGTGCCGGAGCCTGTCGGGTAACTGAGCGCGGAATCCCATTCCGATCCGCCGTTGATCATGTCATTCGTCCACGGGCCACACGGCGGCTCTGGTGGAACGCAATCAGATTCGTAAGTGCCACAGCTCGGCGTGTCGCTCGCGGGCGTTGGGCGAGGGTACGGCGCGATTCCGGCCGGATCCGGCGTTTCGGCGTAGTCCGGAACTTTGGTGACGTTCTGGCGGATGGTAATCGTTTCCTCGGAAGCTTTCTTGTGCTGGTAACAGCCGCCGGGTTCCTCGGTGCCCGGCATGGTTCCGACGACCATGTTTGGATTGTTGCATGGAGTGCGTTTGGCCATGGCTGGGAAGGTTGAGAGTAAATCAGCCTGCAGGGCAAACCGCTTGAGCGCCGCCGCCGGTGCTGATGACATCGGTGCGCAGGAGCTGGCGGATTACAGCGCGATTCTCGGCGCTGTAGGTGTCCGTATCGACGAAGCCGATGGGGATCAACGTGGCGGTCCACTCCGTGGGCTTGGTGGCGGTGGCTTCGGATTTGACAACTGGAGCCGTGTCTGCGTCCGCAATCCAAAACCAGAACGCGGCCGTCTCGTCTGGGACGGTGATGTCGGCCATGTCCGCTTCGGCGATCTCAGCTGCGTCAGGATCGGTGTCGTGGCCATCGGTGCCGGTGGCGTTGGCACCCAGGCACCAGCCGGCGCGAATGCGAAACTTGCGCCAGTCGCTGGCGCCAGGTGTCGCGCGCAGCCAATACGGCAGCTGATAAATCTTGAAGGGGTGAAGCTCCACCCAGGTGAAGCGCTTCCGACCCGCGACGCCACGGCCCGCGCCCGCCTCACCGAGTAATGTATCGAGGCGGCGTTGCAGTTCCACATTGTGCCGCCAGAGCTTTCGACTGTCGTCGCCCGCTTTGGGCGATGGCACCGCGATGGGCACGTGATGGGGTGTCTGGAGCATTAGTAGAGATCGGTGTCCCAATGGCCATCCGGCGCGCCAAGCCAGCTGACGGTGTAGCGGAAATGCTGGCCGGTAAACTTCACATCGTCTGCCTGCCGCAGCCAGGAGATGCCGGCGGGAAACATTCCGGTGAGCGGGCCGCCCGGCGACTCTATGTAGCCGCCGAGGTTGATCGTGCCCGCGATGCTCCAGTAAGCACGTGTCCAGCTGTAGCGGAACCCCGCGAGGTAAAAATTCTCCGTGCCCCGTATCAACTTGTCCCAAAGCGCGGTTTGATACGCGTCAGTGAACGGCGAGGCGCTGGCACTGTTGGAGACGCGCGCATCGAAAGCAGCGTAAACAGCTTTGATTTCTGCCGCGCTCAAATTGCTGGTGAAGTAACCCGCCTTCGACAGCGCCGGGTTCAGCTCAAACGGATCAATGCCGTATTCGTCTGGTGGCAGGCTTTGCCCGCTGTCAACGGAGTTGGCTTCCCACGTGATGACCAACTGGCCGATGCCGCGCTGTTCCTTGGAGACCTTGCTGTTTGCGACCCAATAGCCGGTGAGCGCACCCGTGCCCAATGTGCCGCGGGGCAAGGCTGAACTGACGCAAAGGGCAAGCGGCCCTTTATAGCTTTTGATGATGCTTGTTCGCTCGCCGAACTCGTATTGCGGCGAGAATGGCTGCTCGATCAGCGCATCATCAGTTCCCACCCATGTTGGTGTCAGCGGCATTCGTTTGAGTATCGGGTTCGGGGTTTTTGGTTTCGACTTGCGGCATCAATGCGAAGCCGGGGAGATG
>CAMLLE010000258.1 GCA_946480555.1 uncultured Verrucomicrobia subdivision 3 bacterium | reverse complement strand
CTTGAACCGGTTCGTAAACGTGCCGAGATCCCTTTGCTGCCACAGATCCCGCACGGTCACCGGTTGATTCATGTCCACAGAGGCGAAGTTGATTTCGATTTCCGCCGCCGCAGGTTGATTGGTGAAAACCATGAAGCGAACCGTGGCGTTGCCGGCCGCCGCGGGTGCGCTCGACAAGACTTCATCGTCCAATCCTGCGATGGCCTTGAATCGAACGCACCCCGGCGGCAATGAGTATTCAATGACGGATGGAGAATGAGTTCCGAGACCGCGATCGTATGTCGTGCCATTGATGCGGATCGCATTGTTCTCAACGCTGCGATTGACGCGCACGGTTTCCCAACCAGCGGTCGCCCGATCCCAGCGCAGTTCGCCCAGCGGCAGCGTGGAACCGTCCACACGCTCCAATCGTGCGAGCGCCCAATCGGCATGATCCCAACCGAACTGATCGCCACCATCGGTCACGACCAAATAAAGCTTCGCCGAACCTTCGATACCCACGTCCACGTTCGCCGATCGTCCCGGCGTGCTGCGCGTGATGACGCCACTGTCGAAGATCGCTTTTGAAAAATCCGCGAGAGGATCGCCTGCATTGATCAAGGCAACGTACTTCGCGGCGGAACCGGGATCATCGGCCACCCAGACAATCTTGTCATTCTCGCGGAACAGCTGCCGGTTGTTTGCGCTGTTCTGATTCACATTCAACACCTCCGAATTCGTCAGCAAAGAGAGCGTCCACGCATCGTTCCTGGGCATGTGACCGCCCATCATCAACGGCGAACGCGCAATGCTCCACATGGTCATGAGCGTGCGTTGTTCATTGGTCGTGAAGCGGGTCCAGTCGTTGCCCGGCTCCATCGCCCGGATGTTCCCCAGCGGCAGCATGTCGGCGTCGGGCCAGTATCCGGCGCCGCGATATGGCGTCCATTCGTGCAGGCGTTTGAACTGGTCGTACAACGCTGGCCACGTGTCCCAAAAATCATCGCTGATGCGCCACATGGTGGCGTGTTGCATCACGTGCGGACCGGCGGAAAGCGGCGTTTCTCCGGGCGATGTGCTCAACACCATCGGGCGGCCGCTGTTCTCGATCGCTTTCCGGATGCCTTCAATCTCGGACTGGTGATACGGGCGGCTGAGGTCATCCACCTTCACGAAGTCCACGCCCCAGCTGGCGATCAATTTGAAAACCGAATCGTAGTACTCCTGCGCGCCGGGTCGGGACATATCGACGCCGTACATGTCGGGATTCCACGAGCAGGTGCTGCGTGTATTCGCGATGCCACGCGCTGTGTTGGTGCTGCCGAGAATCGGCGTGTTCAATTCCCAGGCGCGCCGCGGGATTCCGCGCATAAGGTGAATGCCGAACTTCAATCCTTTCGCATGCACGTAATCCGCGAGCGGCTTGAATCCCAGTTCATTCGTCGCTGAAGGATGCTTGCTCGTCACCGGCCAGAGTCGGCCGTAGGCATCGATGTTCGATTGCGGCCGGTTCGGATAAAGATAGCCGTTGCCGTTCGGCTCGTACCACTGGATGTCCACGACCACGTATTCCCAACCGTATTGCGCCAGGTTCGTGGCCATGTAATCGGCGTTCGCCTTCGTGAGCGTCTCGGTGACGGTGGTTCCGAAACAGTCCCAGCTGTTCCAGCCCATCGGCGGTTTGGCGGCGAGGTTCCAGAACGGCGGCGCTTGCGGTGCAGAAAAGAGCGCTGCCGGAAAGGCCAGCAGCGCTGTGAGAAGAATCGTTTTCAACGGCATCACACTCAGAGAATTCAGGAACGACGGAAGCGCCGGCGGAGACCCAATGCCGCCACGCCAGCGGCGCCGAGCGCCAAGGCGCTGGGCTCCGGAACTGAAACCACCTGGAACGCTGCGATGCCACCCCAATCGGGAATGCTCACAGTCACCGTTTTTGAACTGCCGACGAGTCCCGAGAAGACCGCGTAGTTCGCGCCCGGGTTTCCGCTGCCAGTATCGGTGGTTTGAACGAACGATGCGTTCGCGCCCGCAACACTGGCGGAACCCAGCGTTGAGAAGCTGAACGTGGTGGTTCCATCCGTCACCGTGCCGGTTCGGCCGGCGGCGTCGGAACTGAAGTAAACGTATAGATCATATTGCGAATACGGCACCTCGCTGATGGTGAAGAACGAAGTGGCGATCTGCGTCCAGCCAGCGACGCCCGAGTTCAAGTAGCCGTTCAGCAGTTCCTTGTTGTAGGAGCCGTCGCCATCCACGCCCGGATGCGATCCGGTCATCGACCAGGAGTTCGCCGACGTGTAGCTCAGGTCGAGCGTGGTCGCCAGCCCGGAGTTGTCGATCAGGTCCGTGGTGGGATTGCTCGGCCACGAGTTGTTCCAGTAATTGGCGGAAACCACGCCGGCGTATTGCGCGGCGCCGCCAATCGTTCCGTTGTTGTCGAGGTTCCAGCTGATCACCTGCGCCTGTGCGCTGGCAGCCATTACGGCCAGCAAGGCAGCGCCCGCCAGTGTGGATTTGTTTCTGAGTGTCATGTGCTTCTCTGTGTTGGTGGTTAGGGAACATTCCGGGACGGAAACGAGCCCGTCCCGGAAATTGAGTTCAAGCGATCACGGCAGGCGCAGGATGTAGAAGCGCTGCGGTTCGCCGGAGCTGACTGCGTTCGTCACGCTGAAGTTGCCGTTCGAATCGAACGTGCCGGAGGTGCTGAGCATCCAACTCGACAGCGGTGTCGCCAGGTTCGTCGAGGTATAAACCTGATACGCGCTGCCCGCGACACCGTTCGTGCCACTGAACACCAGACTGCCGCCGGAAACCGTGGTCGTCGTGATGCGCGGCTGCAAAACCGTCGCCACGCCGGTGACCGCGATGGTGCCGTCCTGCGCAAGGCGGTTGGTCCAGGTCATGCCCGCGCCTGAAACCGTCATCTGTTCCGCGCCAGGCACCGCCTGATTGAACAGCTTGAACGAGTTTCCAACGGCCAGCGCCGGCCCGAGGTTGTTGACGGTAATTGTTCCCGCGCTCGCGCTCGCGGCGGAGCCAGTCACAACGACCAGATCGTTTGATTGCGACAATGAACGGTTCACGTCGATCAACAGGTTGCCGTTCAGATTCAGATTGCCGCCGAGGGTCAACGTGCCGACCGCCGATCCCGCCGGCGACAGCGCTGCGCCGTCCATCACGTCCACGGAACCCGCAATCGTGCCGTTGCCGCCGAAGGCGCCGCCAATGACGTTTGCCGCATTCGCGCTCGAAACGGCATTCACGAGCAGCGTGCCATTGGTGACGTTGTAAGAACCGGTGAATCCGCTCTGATCGCCAGCCAGCGTGGTTGTGCCCGTGCCCATCTGGTTGACGATGCCGAAACCGGCAATCGCGTTTGGAACCGTGATGTTACCGGACAGATCGAATTCCAGAACGGAGTCATTTTGCACGGTGCCTGAACCGAGGCCGCCCGTGGCGCCGCCTGCACCGATGCGAAGCGCGCCGCCAACAATGGAGACGCTGGTCCAGCGATTCGTGGTTCCAGCGAGAGTCAAGGTGCCCGCGCCCGTCTTGGTCAGATTGAAGCCCGCGCCGGAAATGCCCGCCGCGTTGCTGAACACCGTGTTTCCGCCCGTGATCATTACCGTCGCATCCGCGAGCAGCGATACCGGTCCTTCGAAGATGCTGGAGCCGCCGCTGTTCAATGTTCCGCCGGCAAACGTGACCGAGGAAACAGGGAAGAAGAAGGTGAACGGAACTTGCAGTTCGCCACCGGCCAGCACCACGGGCCCGCCACCAAACGAGCCTTCGCTGCGGGCAATCGCAATGCCACCCTGCACGAGCAATCCACCGCTGAGGCTGTTCTGGCCCTGAATGAGCAATTCTCCCGAGCCTTCCTGAACGATGCTTCCGCCCGTAACACTGCCACCGAGTGTGACGCGGCCTGCACCGCCGCGATTCGTAACGCTGCCGGTGCCGAATATTGGAAAGCCGTAAGCCTGATCGACGCCGAGGTTGAAGATGAGCCCGCCGTTGTTCGTGAGTGCGCCTGCCCCCAGCACGCCACCCGTGCCCACTTCCAGCGCGCTGCCACTGGCGATCGTGGTTGGACCGGAACGATTGTCCACCGTGCTCAGAACGAGCGAACCATTGTTCACCACAGTCAACGATCCATTCCCGTCGATCGCGCCGCCGGAGAATGTGTAGCCCGCGTTCGAAACAACGATGGCGCTCGGAGTACGCTCCCCGGTGAGATTCACAAACGGATTTGCCGTGCCCAGCGGATCGAACCGGACAATGTCCGTTTCAATGTAAGCCGTCGTGCTGACACCGTTGTTGGCAGTCCAGTGCGGAGAATTCGTATCCCAATCCGAACCCACGCCGTTCCAGCGGAGCGTGCGCGGCGTGTAGAACGTCAGATTCGCCACCAGACTCGTGACGGAGCTGAAGCTGTTCGAGATGACCACGTCGTAGGCGCCCTGCTGTCCTGTCACCGTGCTGGCGATGGTGTAGGTCGCATTCGTTGCGTTGGAGATGGGCGACTCGTTGTGACGCCATTGATACCGCGGCTCGAACCCGCCGGCGACGACGCTGAAGCTGGCCGGCTGTCCGATCGGAACCGTCTGGTTCGCCGGCGTCGGGCCATAAACCACCCAGACATTGGAGGATTCAACGACCTGCAAACCCGCGATGCCGAGCCATTGATCGTTGCCCGATTTTGGAAGCTCGTTGAAGAATGCATTGGCGTTGGTCATGCCGTGGAAGAAGGCGAAGTTCGCCGACGGATACGACGAGCTGTTCGTAACCGTGGTCAGCAGAAGCAGCGCGTTTGCTCCAGTCACGGACGGCGCCGCCACAGTGCTGAACGAATAGGCCGTCGTGCCGTTATCAATCGTGCCGCGGCGGCCGCTCGTGTCGGAGTTGAAATACACGAGGACGTCATAGCGCGCGTAGGGAATATTCGTGAGCGACACGTAGGTGTTGGTGAAAGCTGGATTCCACGCCGCAGGTCCGGCATTCAGGTAGCCGTTGAGCAATTCGCGATTCGCGGTGCCGTTGGCGTCGATGCCGGGGTGGAAGTTGACCACGTGATACGTATTGAAGCCGCGATAACCAAGGTCCATGGTCGTGGCTGCGCCCGAATTGTCCAACAAACCGATGGTTGGATTGTCCGGCCAGGAGTTGTTCCAATTATAGGCGGGCGCGATGCCGGCCAGATCGCCGGCCGTGATCGTTCCGGTATCGTCCAGGTTCCAGCTGATGACGCGGTTGGGATTCGGGACGGTGAGGGTTTGTGCTGAAGCCGAGCTGAGCATGGCTGAAACCAGCACAGCGGCTGTCGATATCGACCTTAGTTTTGGTGTCTTCATTTTGTTGTTGGTTGGATTGGCGGAATGGCGAAGCAACGCTGGGGAAACCCCGCAACTCTCCTGGAAGGCTGAGTG
>CAMLLE010000257.1 GCA_946480555.1 uncultured Verrucomicrobia subdivision 3 bacterium | reverse complement strand
CGCCAGCCGCGTTGACGAGAACCGTGGGCGCGCCAAACACCTTTTCAATTTCACGGTGCGCAGCCTGCAAACTTTCCCGTTGAACGGCGTCGGCGGAAAAGAATGCCGCTTTGCCACCAGCGGCTTCGATGGTTTTCACGCGAGCCTGACCTCGGTCCGTATTGCGGCCAATCACCGCCACCCGGGCGCCCGCTGCACCGAGCCCCTCGGCGATTGCTCCACCCAACGCACCGGTCGCGCCGATCACAACCGCCACTTCACCAGAAAGATCAAATAGGTTCGTCATGGGCCGCGATTGTGGGACAAAGGCAATGCGCGTTGAAGAACAATCTTGGCTGCGTCCTGAAAGTGATTTGACGCAAAATGAGACGCCAATCGGTCCGCCCACCCCCTGAAGCCATCGGAAATACCCCGGAGCGCGGCTGTGTCGCCCTCGACAAACCGCTGCGTTTTGTTTTTTTCCTGCTTTTCTTAATATTTCACGTGCTGGGTTTGATCTCCGACACAGCCGCGCTCCATTTCTCAGACAGGCTCTGATTGAAAACGACTGCATCAGCTTGAAACTCAGCGAGAGAACGGTGTCAGGACTGTCGAATCCAGAATCTGCGAAAACCATCGGCAGGCGCGCAGGTTCACAAAACACAATATTCTCAAAGCTCAAGGAACCAGGCGCGCCGTCAGTAGCCGGCATTCGAGCGCGGTAGATCGCCAAAGAAGAAATCCACCTCGCCCGTGTAGAGTCCGGTGGCGAAGGTCGGCGCGGAGGACGGTCCGGTGAGGCTGGGGTCGGGCGTTGCGAACTTATGTCCCATGGCATTGATCGCGTGGAGAAACGAAAGATTTCCCGGTGGAAAGACCGGACTCACGCCGGGGCGGCTCGCCGAAGCCAGCGGCGGCGTCAGCACACGGAAGAATAAATCAGACGTGCTCGTAACGACTGTGAAGTTGGCCTCCGCAGTCTCCAGTTGTGCCCAGTAAATCTGGCCGCGATAGCCGCGAAATTCCGGGTAACCCCATTGTTTTCCGGTGTCGGTGTTGTTTGCGCTCTCGTAATGCACGGCCACTTCCTGGCCGGCACGGCGGTTCTTCCACACGCGATACGGTCCCTGCCCCAACCAGCGCATCGCGCTGACGTTCGTTTCGGGATAATCAAACGTGACGCCCAGCCACGACTGCGGTCCGGTAATCGTGTAGCGGTAGCTCAAATGCAGCCAGCCGTTCGGGCGGACGCGCCATCGGAAACCATCGCTGGCATTTGTCACGTCGTTCATCGTTATCACGTAATCCGCGCCCGCGAATCCATGCGTCACATTTGTCGTGGTCCACGATCCCGTCACGGGACGTGGCCCGTTCTCCAGGGCGACCGACTGGCCGGCAATGCTCACGCCATTCAACTGCCCGTTCGACAAATCAAACCGCCAGACGCGCGAGCGGTTGGTGACGCTGAGTTCGCCATCCGCGATGCCGGCGGTCAGGCGATTTGCCGGGCTGCCCGCCCGGTTCACCACGCGCTCCCACACTTGCGCCGCGCTGCGCAACGGCCAGGTCCACGTATAAATTTCGCGACCATGCGGGTCTTCCGCAGTCAGGCGGAGCGCGTCATGGTCGGACCAGTTTTCCGGGAGGTTCAGTCTGAGAACGCCCGATGCGCCGGGGGCAACGGAGGGACCGGCGAATTTCGGATTGTTCACGTTGGCGACGAAATCCCTTCCCTCCGCACCGGTGGCGGGATCTGGAAACGAACCAAGCTGCCAGTGGAACGTGCATTGATTCAGATCGGTGAAATCGAAACGGTTCTCAATCGCGAGCGTGCCGGCAAACGTGGCCGGTTGCGGCGGCGTGATTTGCACCGGACTCCACAGTGCCTTCACGGTGTAATAGCTGGCTTCCTTCTCTCGATACGGGCCGAGAATGCCGTCGGGCGCTTGATCGCCCGCCGCGTCAATCACCCCGCCTTGATCATCGCGCACCAATCCTTCATCAAGCAACGCCCAGATGAACATGCCGCCGCTGTTGGGCGCGACGCGCATGGCGTTCCAGTGATCCTCCAGCCCCGCGCCGCCACCGCCATCGTAAAGGGCGTGCTGGATTTCCGTCGGCATATACACCGGTTTGCCCGCGCCGAGATAATTGGTGACCTGACGATAGGTGGCATAGTGATGCGTGCGGACGCCGCCGGTGAGTTCGGATTCCCAATTCGCCGGATGCAACACCGTTCGGTGTTGCGGATCCCACAGCGCGAAGTCGTCGTCCACCGTGGGATTCGAGCCGCCTTCGTTGCCGTTGGCCCAGGCAAAAATGCACGGATGATTCACGTCGCGAACAACCAGTTCGCGGACAAGCCCTGGCGCGATCTGGTTGTCGTACGACGGGGACTGCCAGCCGCCCAATTCGTCAACCACCAGCAGCCCGAGGCGGTCGCATTCCTCGAGGAAATGTTTCGCGGGCGGGTAATGACTCATCCGCACGGCGTTCATGTTCATGCTCTTGATGGTCTCAATGTCGCTGATGCTCAACGCCCGGCTGGTCGCGCGACCGTCGGTCGGCCAGAACTCGTGCCGGTTCACGCCGCGTAGCAGAATCTTTTTGCCGTTCAGAAAAAAGCCGACGCTGTTGGTGAACGTGATCGTGCGAAAACCGATCGTTTCGGCAATTGAATGAATGACGTTCGCCTCCTCCCGCAGTTGGATCGCCAGCCTGTAAAGATGGGGAAACTCCGGCGTCCACGGTTGCGGCAGCGGCAAGATGGCCGCGAGCACGGCATTCGATGCACCTGCGGCGACGGTCGTGGTGAATTCCTTTCCCAGCGGCGCGCCATTCGCATCCGTCACCTGCGCGGCGACGGTGTAAGTTTTCGTCAGGCCGGAGAAAAAAGCGTGAACGGCAATTTGTCCGTCGGCCTTCGCGTCGGTGGCGATGCGTTCGATGAATTCCCTGGGGCGCGCCTCGAGATAGACCGGACGATAAATTCCGCCAAAGGTCCAGTAGTCCGCCTGGCGCTCCGCTTGATTGATCGAGGTGTTGGCGGATTTTTTTCGCACGGTGACGTCGAGCCGGTTGCTGGTTCCAAACAGCAGATTGCCCGTCACCTCATAACGGAATTCGTAAAACCCTCCCTGATGCAGGGCGCGACTGTTGCCACTGGCGCCACTCACCCCTTCGCCGACCGCGCTGTAACCCTCGACCGGCGCTGCTTCGGAATTCAGGAGCGTCAGAATTCCACCCGCTCCGATGGCGGGAACAACGGTAGTGGCGTTCGTGGCCGAGTTGAAATTCCATTGATACAGCGGCGTGGGAGGAGTGACGTTCGGGTCCAATGCCGAAGCGCGCACGACTTCCAACTGACTGGGAGTGAGCGCGCCGCTAAAGATGCGGAAATCGTCGCCCCAGCCGTCGAAGGCACGGTCGCGATCACGGCGATTGAGCAGGCAGGCGTAAGCCGTCGCACCAAATTGAACAGCGCCCCGGGGATACGACACCCGCGACACCGCATCGTCGAGGGTGGCAGTGCGATTGCCGACGAAAAACTTAACGTGATCCGTGTCGAGCGTGGAATCGTAGGTGACGGCGATGAACGTCCAATCGCTTCCAGTGAGCACGTTGGTGGCCGAGGTCGCGCCCGGACCGGCATCGGCATGGGCCTTGAATTGCAGCGCACGTGGGATTTTGCTGTCGTTGTAAACGATGAGAAAAGCTCCGTTGGGACTGCTGCCGTCGTAACCGGGAGTGGCGCCGATGGACAGGATGCGCGGGAATCGCTCATCCGGCAGGTTGGCAAAATCTCCGTCCGGTTTGATCCATCCGGTCACGGTGAAACTGGCAAGGCTGCCGAGGTTCAGGGTGTTTCCGGCGGCGCTCGCCGCCACACCGCCGCGCTGGCCTGCAGCAACGCTGGCGCTGTTGTTGAAAGCGCGTTCATTGACCAGCCCTCCCCGGTCCGCCCGTGCGCCGCCGGGAGCCATGCCGTTCAACTGCGTTTCGGTATCGGTCATCACTCCTTCGTAAACCAGAAACACGCGTTTGTTCGTCCATGCATCCGGCACCGTGAATGAATGGCGATATTCGCCATACTCGCTCGTGGTGTCATTGCCGTATTCGTAACTGCCGAAGCCCTTCGTATCCCAACACGACGGCACGGGAAGGTTTGTCCAGAAACCGGCGTTGCGCCCGGCCGAGACGCGAAACTGCCAGGGTACGGTGTGGTCTTTGTCCGTGCCGGAGAGGTATTGGATTTCATTCGTCGTGCCGAGGACGACGCTCGCGGTGAGCAACAGTGCCAGCAGCAGAGTTCCGCCCCAACCGAGCCGGCCCGCGGATGACGGACGCGCCATAATCTGACTGTTTCTCATGCGTTTGATTCTTCCTGAAAAAAATTCTCGCGTAAAACTGTTCCGATCCAGGCTTCTTCCCTCTGGACGGCAAAGGCCGAAACGTTGCCGTGCTCGTCCGGAACCAAGCCGGAAAAGAGATTTGAGTAATGGCGAAACTCATTGGACGAAAGTTGTGCCGGCGGATCGTCGCGGCGGATTAAAGAGTAACGCGGGCGTCACCGCCCGCGTTACCAACCTTGCCTCATGACCAACAAGGAGCGATTGAATCAATCCCGCCGCCGACGGAGTGCGACAAGGGAAGCCAGTCCCAAGCCAGCCAGAGCCATTGAACTGGGTTCCGGCACTACGACGAACGCCATGTCGTCATAACGCACGAATCCGTTCGCCGTGATGGTGACCTGCTTGAGCGGATTGCCTTCGGGTGCTTGAAACCCGTACCAATTGAGCGGACCGCTGTTGTCGCTGTTAGGATCCTGGTTCTGGAGTGAGAAGTTGATCACGCTGTTGTCCGTCAGTAAAACTCATCGTTACATCGCGGCCTGCGAACCGGTTCAATTGCGTGATGCCCCAGGCTGACAGCCCTTTGTCAAAGGTCAACGTGACCGGGCTGCCAGAATTCTGAAAACCAAGAATCTGGTCTCCTGATGTCGCCGGCGACCCTGCATTGCCCGTTGCTCCGAAGGTGCTGGCACCGCCGCCATCGGCACGGCCCAAGGTGAGGCTCTGAGACTGGCTCACGCCATAACTGACCGTGAAGCTCAGCGCATTCACGCCATTGACCCAGCCGTTGGCGCTGTCCCAGTTGATCACGCCGCCCGTGTTGTTTGCGAACGCGGTTGTAATCAAACTGCTCATGCCGGCCTGAGTCAGAAAGTTCGCGTGGCCGACATTGGCTGGCGAGTCCTGAATGACCAGGCTGTTCGGATTTGGATTCAACACGCCGACGCTTGTCTGCGCGAATGAAGTTGCGGCCGTCAGAAGCGCGGTCGCGCCGATGGCCCATTTGTGCTGTTGGTTCATGCTGTTTCCAGTCTTTTGGGTTTGTCTGTTAACCAACTCAATCACGGTCCCACGCGGA
>CAMLLE010000256.1 GCA_946480555.1 uncultured Verrucomicrobia subdivision 3 bacterium | reverse complement strand
GATTCCTTCAAGGAAGATGAGATTTATCTGCTCGACCACTATCTGGGCAAAGAAACGGTGCAGAACATTTTGATGTTCCGTTTCTCCAATTCCATTTTCGAGCGTCTCTGGAATCGCGATTCCATCGATCATGTCCAGATCACCGTCAGCGAAAAGCTCGGCGTGGGCGGCCGCGGCGGCTACTACGAGGAAGCCGGTGCGCTGCGGGACATGGTCCAGAATCACATGCTTCAGGTGCTGGCCTTGGTAAGCATGGAACCGCCTGCATCGCTCGAAGCGGAAGCCATTCGCAACGAAAAGGTGAAGGTGCTCAAATCGATCCGGCAAATCCGGCCTGAAGACGTCGCCAAACAAGTCGTGCGCGGCCAATACTTCGCCGGCGTGGTGGATGGTGAAGTGCGACCTGGTTATCGACAGGAGCCGAAAGTGAAATCGGATTCTCATGTGGAAACCTACGTCGCGCTGAAGCTGTTCATCGACAACTGGCGTTGGTCCGGCGTGCCGTTCTATTTGCGCACGGGCAAAAATCTGCCAACCAGCGCGTCGGAAGTGCGCATTCAATTCAAGCCCACGCCGAACATTCTTTTTGCAGCGCAATGCGGCGACAAGCTGGATCAGAATGCGATCGCGCTGCGCCTGCAGCCGAACGAAGGGATTTACCTGCGGTTCAACGGAAAGGTTCCAGGAACCTCACTCGGCGTGCGTCCGGTGCGGATGCACTTCAGCTACGATTCGGAGTTCGGCGCTTACACACCGGAAGCCTACGAACGCCTGCTGCTCGAAGCGATGATCGGCGACGCCACGCTCTTCATACGTCGCGACGAAGTGGAAACGGCCTGGCAGATTGTGGATTCCATTCGCTCTGGATGGGAAGGCAAGGCGCTCACCAATCGTGAGTTCTATGCCGCGGGTACGTGGGGCCCCGTGGCCGCCGACGATCTGCTCGCGCAGAACGGCCACGCGTGGCACGAACCGCAGGTGCTGAAATAACAAGGCGAAGTTCTGCGGACGGTGGAACGCTCACGCGGCGAATCGTCGAAGTCAGTTCATGGTGAAATCGTGAAACGGCTCGCAGCGCGAGCCGAACCGCCATCGAAACCAGAGCGCTCCCGAACCGGCATTCAAAAACAATCATGGCCTTTGATCTGAAACAATTCGCCACTGCTGAAGCATTGGCGAAGGCGGCTGCCGCCGCCTGGCTGGACCGCATCGAATCGGCTGCGCGCGACAACACGCCGCTATCCGTTGCCCTATCCGGTGGCCGAATCACCAAGGCGCTTTTCAGTGAAACCGTCTCGCTGTGCCGCCAGCGCGGAGCCTCGCTGAAGCACATTCACTTCTTTTGGGCTGACGAACGTTGCCTGCCGCCGACCGATGCGGAGAGCAATTTCCGGATGGCGAACGAGTTGTTGTTCCAGCCGCTTGAAATTGGCGCCGCGCAGATTCATCGCATCCGCGGCGAAGACGCGCCGGAGACGGCGGCAAAGCTCGCAGGGGAAGACATTGGCAAGTCCGTGCCCGCAAAGAATGGCCAGCCCGTTCTTGATTTGATCTTCCTCGGACTGGGCGAAGACGCGCATGTGGCGTCGCTGTTCCCGGGCGAAGCCGCGGGGATTTCGGCAAGCCCGACGGTGTATCGTGCCGTGCTGAATTCGCCGAAACCTCCGGCCGCACGCGTCACGCTGGGATTCCCGGCGATCGCTGCCGCGAAAGACGTCTGGATGCTCGCTTCGGGCAAGGGCAAAGAACCGGCGCTGCAGAGCTCGCTGCATGGGGGAAACACCCCGTTCGGCAGAGTGCTGCACCAACGCGCGTTCACGCAGATTTTCAGTGACGTTTCCCTCTGATTTTCGAGGAGCAGCGTCCTCGTCCCTCGGTCTCGTCTCTCGGTCTCGTCCTCGTCGTCGAGCCTTTCTTCAAACTCCCGCTCAAAACGAAGGACGAGGGACGAGGACGACGACGAGGACGATTTAAATCGCCTTTTCCCTGAAATTCTTTGTGTGCCTCTTGACGGGCTTTTGAAGCAGTGGAACGGTTTTTCAGCGTTTAAGAGAACGCATTGCTCTTTGAGATCAGAAGTGAGAGGACGAAAAAGATTTTGAACAAACTCCGGGCACGGTGATCTATTAAAGTGTTGGGTGAGTTTGGTTGAAGGTTTCGCTGTTCGTTTAGGGTTAGTATAGAGGTTTTGCTTGTAATGCGGTTCGAACAGCGAGCAATAGTTGGCCGCATTACCCTTCTGAGCGCCTCGGTGAAGGCGTATAAACCTCATCACCGTTTAGGGCCGGACCTCGTGTCCGGCCCTTTCGTGTACCCGAAAGGTTCCAAACGCCATGGCAATAAACCTCCAACCATGAACCTTCAACGCTCAACATTCAGCGGCTTGGGCGTTGAGAGTTGAATGTTCATTGTTGAATGTTCCCTTCATTTCCCGACCTGAATTCCCCGTTGCTAGCCCTGTCCCGACGCACTAATCTTCGCCCCCGAAATGAAACATCAACTCGACTTCGAAAAGCCAATCGTCGAATTGCAGAACAAATTGGCTGAGTTGAAGAAGCATCCGGAAACTCACTCGCTCGGCATCAGCTTCGAGGAGGAAATCCAGATGATCGAAAAGAAGATCGAAGACACCCGTCGCCAGATCTTCACCAATCTTTCCGCCTGGCAACGCGTCCAGCTGGCGCGCCACCCAAAGCGGCCATTCTCGCTCGATTATTTCAAACTGGCGTTCACCGGCTTTTCTGAACTGCACGGCGACCGGCTTTACGCCGAGGACCGCGCCATCGTCGGCGGCTTCGCCCAGCTCGGCGAGCGTCGCGTTCTGGTGATCGGCACCCAAAAAGGCCGCGACACGAAGGAGAACATCAAACGCAACTTCGGCTCGGCCCACCCGGAAGGCTATCGCAAGGCCCTACGCCTGATGAAGCTCGCGAACAAGTTCGGCCTGCCGATCATCGCATTGATCGACACCGCCGGTGCGTATCCGGGAATCGGCGCTGAGGAAAGGCACATCGCCGAAGCCATTGCCGTGAACCTGCGCGAAATGATGCTGCTGGAAGTGCCCATCCTGGCCGTGGTCATCGGCGAAGGCGGGTCAGGTGGCGCGCTGGGCATCGGCGTGGCCGATCGCGTGTTGATTCTCGAAAACGCCTACTATTCCGTGATCAGCCCGGAAGGGTGTGCAGCGATTCTTTGGAAAGATCGTTCTGCATCGGCCAAGGCCGCCCAAGCTTTGCGCATCACGGCGAAGGATTTGCACGAGTTGAAACTCGTGGATGAAGTCATCCCGGAACCGATCGGCGGCGCGCATACCAATGCGGCCCAAACCGCACAGAATCTCAAAGCGCACCTTTCGAAGCATCTGGAAGAATTGCTCGCCCTGCCCGTGCCGCAGCGTTTGAAGCTGCGTTACGAAAAGTATCGTGCGTTTGGCCATTTCATGGAGAAACCGACTCCGCCAGCGCCAACCAGCGAACGAAAGAAGTCTTCCTCCCACGCAGCCAAAACCGCCGCGGCCTGAACGTCTTCAAGGAATCCAGTGCTGTATCCGTTCAAGTTCCAGCCCATTTTCAAGGAACGCGTCTGGGGCGGACGCAATCTGGAAAAGCTTTATCGCAAGCAACTGCCCGGCTCCGGTCCGATCGGTGAATCTTGGGAAGTGAGCGATCGCCCCGGCGACGCCAGCGTGATTGCAAACGGTCCGCTCGCCGGAAAAGACCTGCGCTGGCTGATGGAACATCACGAGCGCGACCTCCTTGGCGATGCGAAAACACAGAACGGTTTGTTCCCGCTCTTGATCAAGATTCTCGATGCGGAGGAGAAACTTTCGCTCCAGGTGCATCCTCCAGCCAGCAAAGCGACGGAATTGGGCGGCGATCCGAAAACCGAGATGTGGCATATCACGCAGGCCGCCCCGGGAGCGGAGCTTTACGTCGGACTGCGCCGCGGGGTCACGCGTGCGGAATTCGAGCAACGCATCGCCGACGGCACCGTGGCGGATTGCTTTCATCGCGTGCCGGTGAAAGCGGGCGATACGATGTTTCTCCCGAGCGGCCGCGTTCATGCCATCGGCGCGGGCCTCGTGATTTTCGAGATCCAACAGAACTCCGACACCACGTATCGCGTCTTCGACTGGAACCGCGTTGGCACCGATGGCAAGCCGCGCGAGCTGCACGTGCCGCAATCGCTGGCGAGCATCGATTTCGAGGACTTCGAACCCGCGCTGGTCTCGAGCAGTTTCGAATCCGCGGGTCGATTCAAAATTCGTCCGCTGGCGAAGCACGCGTTGTTCAGCGTGGATGCGTTTCGTGCGTTGTCGAAGGAGACGATTACCTTCAAGCAGCCGCGCATGAAGATTGTGGGCGCAACCGAAAATGCGCTGAAAGTCTCAGGCGAAAACGTAACCGTCGATTTGCAGCCCGGTGAATTCTGCCTGATCCCGGCGAGCGTTCGCGATGCAGCGATCCACGCCGAGATCAATTCCAGTTTCCTGCTCGTCAGCCCTGGCGACGCAGGGCATTGAATGTACCGCAGGCGTTCCCCTGCTCCGTGCCTCGGCGGGCGGTTAGGAGTTCCCGGCGGAGACGCGGAGAGGGGCCGAAGGGCGAGGGATTGTTCTTTATTGTCGCGGTTGGGCGTGAGTTCTGGGCGGGCAGCGAGTGGGGTTTCAAGTTCAAGATTCAAGTTTCAAAGTGGGGAATCCCGCTCTCCGCGCCTCGGCGTCTCCGCGGTGAAAATCCCGTCGGCTTTGCAGCGGCACCCAACCGCTTGTAACCACCGGCAAACTGCATCATCTTGATGCAGCGAATACGCGACGCATGTCACCGAAAGTAAAAAAGTTCCTTCAGACCTGGGCGATCAACACGCTGGCCGTGCTGGTGGCCGTCTCAATCCTGCCCGGCATCAGCTACAGCAAGCCCGTCGATCTCTTTGTCGCCTCCTTGCTCCTGGGAATTCTCAATGCCTTCGTCCGTCCCATCCTGCTGCTGATGGCGCTGCCGCTTTTGATCTTCACGCTCGGCCTGTTCATCTTCGTCATCAACGCGCTGCTGCTGTGCCTCATCGACCTGTTGCTGCCGGGATTCGAAGTGAAAAGCTTCTGGTGGGCCTTTGGCGGCGCGATGATTATCTCCCTCGTCTCCGTCGTGTTGAACGTGTTGACCGGAAATTCCAAAGGCAAAATCCAGATCCATCGCAGCCAGCCGCCGCCCAAATCCGACCACCGCGGCAAAGGCCCGGTGATTGATGTGTGACCGTTGCATGCGTTCAGAACTGCTTTGGTTTACAGAGAGAACGTGGCGTCCCTGTTCTTTCGCCCTTGGCGGGGTTCTCAATTCCCAGACGCTTTCCCACGGCTTTGCCGGGGGCTATAGCGTTTCTCCAAATTCATTTCCGGATCATCTCACCGCGGAGG
>CAMLLE010000255.1 GCA_946480555.1 uncultured Verrucomicrobia subdivision 3 bacterium | reverse complement strand
ACCTTCTGGTGCGGAATATGGGGCTGCGCGGCAGCGCAGCCCTACCCTTGTTTGGTAGGGCAGAGCTGCCGCTCTGCCCCATATTCAACTGCATCGTTCCGGCTACGCCATGTGCCATTGGCGATCAACGGAAAGGAACTGGGACGCAAATGAAGCTGGGAATCGCCCGTTTCCGCAGAGATTTCCGCAGTTGAGACGTGACCCTCGGAAGACCGAGAGTCAAGCACACCACATAGCGCCGTAGGGTCTTGGCACCTTTGTGTTGAACCCCACCGTTACCACACCTCCACGGGCCCCTTGGGAACAGGAATGTGCTGCCGCTGCGCCGCCGCTGGTTCGTCCTGCATGAACGAAGCGATCATCGGCGCGGGTTGGAATTTTGGCTTCAATTCGCCGTTCTCATCCAGGAACTGCTGACGCCACTGGCGGTAGTTGTGGAGAATCTCGTGGAAATGCGCTCGCGACCTGACCAGCACGACCTTCTTGTTGAATTCACTGGCTGGCCCGAACCGCTTCGCGTACCACGGCGCAATCTTCCGAAACATCCGGCAGCCGAGCTCTTCCCCAAAGATCTCGATCATGAGTTCCAGATGGCGGCACATCACGCGCACGCGCTCGTCGAAGGAGGGTTCCGGCAAAAGGGCGGCCTCACCGGACTGAGCGGCGTTTTCCAGCAGATGCTTCGTGCGCTTGAAAATCCACGGATCGTAAAACGCCCCGCGGCCGATGCTCACGCCAGCACAACCGGTTTCCTCCAACATCTTCATCGCGGCTTGCGGTGTGGTGATATCGCCATTTCCAATCACCGGGATGGACTTCACGGCTTGCACCACGGCGCGAATCCCCGCGAGGTTCACCGTTCCGCCAAAACCTTGTTCCCGCGTCCGGCCGTGGACGAAGATCGCTGCCACGCCGACATCCTCCAACGCCCGCGCCAGGTCGGGAGCTGTGATGTTCTGGTCGTCCCAGCCGAGGCGCATTTTGGCCGTCACCGGAATCTTCACGGCGTTCACCATGCCGCGCACCAGAGCGGCGGTTTTCTCGTGCTCCGTCATCATGGCGGAGCCGCCGCCGACTTTGCATACCTTCTTCACGGGGCAGCCCATGTTGATATCGATCGAAGCGACGCCGCGGTCCGCCAGCATGGCGGCGGCATCGCGCATTTCTTCGGGCACGGAGCCGAACAATTGCACGGCCATGGGTGAGTCTTCCGGCCGTGTTTCAATGAGCTTGAACGCCTTCTCTCGCTTCTCGAGGAGCGAGCGGGCGTTGACGAGGTCGGTCGTCACCAGGCCGACGCCGCCAATCTCGCGCACGACCAGCCGGAACGGCAGGTTGGTGTAACCCGCCAGAGGCGAGAGGAACAGATTCGATTCAAGGCTGAGCGGGCCAAAGCGCACGGGCAAAGAATGACACAAAAGCCGGCGCTGAGCCAACGGCGTTTGCGCCAATCAGAGCGAAGCCTTCAAGGCTTCGCCAAGCCGTTGAATACCTGATCGAATTTCCCCCACGGACGCGCTGCCGAAGCTCAGGCGCAATTCATTCACCGGCTTTCGTCGCGTTGGATCGTTCGCGTAGCAGAGTACTCCGGGAACGTACAGCACGTGGTTCTGCAACGCCGATTTAAACAGCTTTGATCTCACACCAGCCGATACTCCGCGTGGCGCGCGCGCCCAGAAGTAAAGTCCGCCCTCGGCTTCCGTCCACTGCACGGAGGGCGGGAAATGCTGCTTCAAAGACCGGCGCATCACGTCCGCCTTCGCCGCGTAACGCTGGCGCAGTTGAACGAGATGCCGGTCATAAGCGCCGGACGCGAGAGCGGTTGTCAGAAGCTGCTGCAGCAGATTTGCCGTGCCGAAATCATGGTTGCCCTTGATGCGTAACACGGCGGTGAACACCGGTTCCGGAAGAATGCCGAACCCGACGCGCAGGCCGGTAGCAAACGGCTTGCTGTAGGTGCCGGCGTAAATGACACGATCGCGCGCGCCGCGCAAGGCAAGCGCAGTCGGCACTTCCGCGCCTTTGAAACGCAGCTCGCGATACGCGGCATCTTCGAGCAGGTAAATCGGATGTCCTGCCGCGTGCTCGAAACGTTTCAACACCGCCAGAGCCTGCGCCTTCTTTTTGAGTGACGTGGTGATGCCGGTGGGATTCTGGAAATAGCTGACGAG
The DNA here is from genome assembly GCA_946480555.1 of uncultured Verrucomicrobia subdivision 3 bacterium. The sequence continues at coordinate 3,244 of CAMLLE010000255.1, read as the reverse complement.
GTAGAGCGCTTTGACTCGACGCAGTTCGCCGGATTGCTTCAGCGATTCCAATACGCGCTCCAGATGCGCGATGTCGATGCCGTCCGGCCCCATGCGCACGCCGCGAGCTTTGATGGCGTGGCTTTGGAGAATGCCGAGGTAAACGAAGTAAGTGGGATCTTCCACCAACACGATGTCGCCCGCATCGCAGAGAGCTTCGGTGGCCATGTAAAGCAGCTGTTGAGAGCCGCTCGTGATGATGAGACGTCCGGCTGAGTAGGCGGCTGCCGACGCTGGTGAGCCATCGACACGATGCAAATGGCGCGAGGTCAGTTCCCGCAGCCTGGGATCGCCCTGCGTGGAGCCGTATTGCAACGCGGAGCGCGCGGCCCTGGGTGAAGCGAGCGTCGCTTCGAGCAGGTCACGGACGGCTTCGACCGGCAGCGATTCACTATCGGTGAAACCAGCGGCGAGCGAGATCAAACCCGGCCGCGACAGCGCGGTTTGCATCAACCACGAAATCGACGGTGGTTCGATTCGTTGACCCAGTTGCGAAAGAGCGGAGGTCTTCATCGCCCGGAGTAAGACGTTTTTCACACCGGTCAGCAAGCTGTAGAAAGCGCGAGAGACATCGCAGGGCAATGTCTCCCGCGAAGTGTCACGCGTGGATCTCGATCGGTTCGGCACCGATCGTGCCGCGAAGCGATTGCCAGTAATCTGCAGATTGCACTTTCGCCAGCATGGTGCGGGCTTGATCCAGGCGTTGTGAGATGCCGAGGCGCGTGGCTTCCTCCGCATGGCTGGCGCGGCGGGAGAAGCGTTCGAGATATTCCACGTGGCGCGTCCAGAGGCGCGTATCGACTTTCTGCTTCGCCTTCAGCCGGGCTTGATACCAGTCGCTCGCCAGCAGGTAATCGCGCGTGAAGAGCTTGCGCACATCCGGATGTTCCAGCCCTTTGCCTTCCCATTCGTCGTGCAGCATGATGGTCAGCAACGCCTGCAACGGCGGGCACGCCTGCGCGAAGCTGCCGTCGTCGAAGTAAGCTTTCGCCACGCGCTTCTGCGTCACGACGATGTTGTCCATGCCATCCACAAACACGTCCATGCTCTGCAATTCCGGCCGGAGCATTTCGTCCGTGAAGACTTCGTGGGGATGATTGAACACGCGGCCCAGCAGCGAGCGGACGAACTGCGCGTTGATGCGATAACCGAGGCGGCTGGCGAGCACCTTCTTTCCGTTGTGCTCGAAGTCCTGGCACTTCTCCAGATAGCCATTCGCGATCAGGAATTTCGGGTCGCGCTCTTCCGGGCGCAACCGGCACCAGAGTTCCGGCACCAGCAGGCTGATGTCGTGATCCACCCGCACTTTCGGTCCCACGTATCCGGCCGCCGTAACGAAGCCGCTGTGGCCGGTGAGCAGATACGACACGAGGGCGTTATTCAGATCAATAATGGGCGGCAGCGCATTGAACGGCCCCTTGGTCAGCGCGCCTTCAGAACCCGCGCCTGTCGTGGACGGCGATTTGCCCGTCATGCTGCAGACGAACTCCATGAAGAGCTCAGGCAGTTCGAAGTAATGGATGGGATTGAATACCGCGAGCGGCCGGATGCCCGCTTCAGGCGGATTGTTGCGGCGGCCCGGCAGCACTGCGCTGACCGGTGTGTGCAGCGGTTTGTCTGCCGGCATGCGGCGGCGCAATCGTGCGGACACCTGCGCCAGGTAGCTTTCCACCGGCTTCATGAGATCCGGACGCACCTGAAGGTAACGCGGATTCTTGCTCGGCTTGCCTTCGACCACGCGCGGATTTGCGGTGCAGACGAAGTAACCGGGCTTCCCGGTTTCAGCGACTTCCAGGATCAGCTTGCGCATCGGCTCGGTGAACTGATGCAGGCCAATCGTGTCGTTCAACAACTCACGCGCGTATTCGACCGTGAGTGGTTCATAATTGGAGAAGAAGTTGTCGGTGCGCGTGAAATCCTTCTCGGTCAGCTTGTCGTAACCGCGATGGATCGCGTCGTCCGGACGTTGGAACAAACGCAGTTCGCAATTCGTCACAAACTTCACTGAACCTTTCGGGTCTGCTTCCGGCAGGTTTTCCAGCTCGCTGACCGGCACCACTATGGAAGCCGTGATGTCGTCCTCGGCCTGGATCTTCAGGGACGGATGGAAATCCTTGCGCAATCCAAACGTGCGCCAGGAGCCGTCTGCATCGAAGCCGACGCGCAGGTGCGTGGTGACGAGCTTCCGGTTGTCGCACTTCAATTCGTTGGCCGGTTTGCCGTTGATGATGTCCACGCTGAAATGCTCGCGCCAGTTCCCGCCCCACTCGGGCTTGAAATAGCGCTTCACCACGAACACGAGTTCCTTCACGTATTGCGGGATGTTCTCCAGCCAGGCGTTGTATTCGGGTTTGTAGGTCTGGTCGTCGGGCGTGAGCAGCTTGATCACGGAACCAAGCGAGCGTTCGGCGCTTAGGATCGGGCGTTTGTCGATGCGCGCTGCATCCTTGAAGCGGCCACTGTAGTCGCGATTGATCAATTCCTGAACCGTGTCGAAGTCCTTTTTGAAATCCGCCACGAACACCGGGCCAGTGAGAATCGCATCGGTGATCGGTTTGGAAATCTCCGATTTGCCGCCGCCGGAGACGGTGCAGGGTTTGTGGCAAAGCACACCTTCGGCGACCGTGCCGACCAGTCGCCAGGCGCGATTCTCCGCCGGACGTTCCATCCGCACCTTGTAACCCGACGGACGCACGTAGGTTTTGTTCGGCAGCAGCGGAATCGATTGTTCCTTTTTGTCTTTCGCCCAAAGCACCTTTTGCCGGTGCAGGTCGAACCGCGCGTCTTCCGGCACATAGATTACTTCCGGATGCTTCCGGTCCGTGGCGTAGCCCTGCGGATGAACGTCGATGTGCCCGGCGTAAAGCTTCGTCACCTCGGCAAACGTATGGCCCTTCTGCTTCACGTGCAGCTCGCCGCTGAATTCCTCGCCGAGATCGTAGCTTTGAAAAACCAGCGCGCCGCCGGCGTGTTCTTCTTCCGCCAGCCCAAAGAGGTTCGCCGCATAGCTGATCTGCGTCTTAACCTCTTTTTTGCAGTAGCCGTAATAGTTGTCCGCGATGAGCGTGACCACCACGCCGCTCTGGTCGCGGCAGGTCAGCTTGAAGGCCGTGCCGTTGTTGTAGAGTTCGTTCTCGTTCTTCCAGCACATGCCATCGCGGCGCTGGCGTTCATCACGTTCTACAAACCGACGTACCACGTGACG
>CAMLLE010000254.1 GCA_946480555.1 uncultured Verrucomicrobia subdivision 3 bacterium | reverse complement strand
TTTCGCCAGCCGCATTGATCATCACGGTTTTGCGCCGCGCGCCGAGAATCGGAGTCGCTGTCACGTTCGTCCAGGTTGACCCTGCATTCGCGGAGGTTTGGAGCACAAAGCCGTCGGGATAGTCCGGCCATTGCAGCGTCACGTTTGTGTCCGTCTGCGCGACTGTCAGCGGCATTGAGAAGAATTCGAACGCGAGGGCGTACGTTTCCGATGCGGTCACAAAACCATCGCCGCGTTTAACCACGCGGAGGTCGTACCGTCCCGGCGAGAGCGCGGGCACATAAACATGCTCGACGTTGTCAACGCGGCTGGTGCTCGCCTTCACCACATTGCCCGAGGCTGCCTCGCACAAGATGAGCTCCAAGTCGTTCAAGTTCGTTCGATTCTCCTGCCGGTTCCACACCAAGGTGGCCGTAGCGGTCAGCGGTCCGGTCATGTTTGCCAGATCGAAGACGTAATGGTGAATACGATCGGTGGTGGATGTGTTCGAAATCGCGTTGAGATTCCATCCGCTGGTCGCGGGCACATTTGCCGCCGCCGCCACAGGCACCGGAACCGCATTGGCCGCAACCGAGCTGGTGGCGGTAAACACCTGTCTTCCCGCGGCCAGTTGATTCCAGGAATTGAAAACATTCAACACACCTGCGCCATGCCGCGGATCGAGCGGCGAAGGCGCCGGAGCCGACCAATCCGCCGGTTTGATCGCGCCGTTCAACAGCAGCGCCTTCACAGTGCGAATGTCCGCCGCGGAATTGGTGTTGCTCCCACCATCGCCGCGCGTGCCCGCCTGGATCAGGAGCGTCGCCGCACCGGCGACCATCGGCGCGGAATAACTTGTCACGGCCGCAGGCGCAACCAGGTCCGGCTTGGCGCGGCCATTGTCTGGCGTCGGCCCCATGCTGGATGCGCCGCCGTATGCGCCCACACCGATTCCGTTATAGCAAGTGGAAGGCGGATTCACCGCGCCGGCATTTCCCACTCCGGAAACGAACAGCCGCTTGAAATGCGCTGCGTAGTCGTCGAATGCAGAATCCCAGCCGCGCTGTTCGTTCGTCGTTTCAGCGGGAACGATGTAGGCCTGCACCACGACCCGGCCGGACGCCGTGGATTGCAGATTCGGAACCACCGTCTCGAAGAAGTAGCCAGCTTCGATGTTATCAATGTGTGCGACATTGGTGCTCATGCCCGACGGCACTTTGAAGAAATAACTGGCAACCGCGCCGGCATGGCCCGAAGCCGCGCCCAAGCTGTTCGGAAATGTGCTGGTGGATTGCGCAGCGGCGTTGGGCGGACCCACGAAATAAGTGAAGCGGCTGGCTGGCAACCCAGCCGTCGCGGGATTCACCTGAAACGGTGGGGGCGAATTTTCGCTTTCAGCCGGCTCCACCTGCGTCACTCGCACACCGGCGCCGTTCAAATTGGTGGCCACCGTGCGCAGCAGAGAAAGCCCGACCGATTCCGGCACAGCGGCCGCAACATGGAAGGATGCGCCCCCGCCCAGGGCCCAGAACATCAGCAGGCAGATGCGACAACTCATTGGAGCCCTGAACTTGCGTGCAGCGCCGGAAAATTTCAACCAGTTCCTGAGAGCCTTTCGGAAAAATGGAGCGCGGCTGTGTCGGAGATCAGCCGCAGCACGTGAATGATTCAGAATCGCTGGAAAAATCCAAAGCGCTGCGGCTGGTCGAGGACGACACATCCGCTCTCCGGTATTTTTCAGACAGGCTCTGAGCAGCAATGTTTCGCTTTTTACGGAGCGCGGCCGGCAAGGCAGAGTTTGGATTTTCGCCTGACGCCATTAACATCGCGAGTCGTCATGTCCAAACGCGAACCCGAACCTACACCGAACGTCCCGCGCGTGCATTGGATTCGCAGCAATGGTTTTCTCCTGGCGCTCATCGCCGCCGTGATGCTTGCGTTCCTGTTCCCGGAACCGGGCGCGCGCCACGGCGTGCTCATGCCGGACATCCTCAACAACTGCGGCATTGCACTGATCCTGTTCTTGCAGGGACTTTCCCTCGCATTCGAGCAGGTGCGACGCGGCGCAGGCAACTGGCGGCTGCATCTCACCGTGCAGGCATTCGCGTTCGTGGTATTTCCCGCCGTCGGACTTCTCTTGCATCTCGCGATGCCGTTCGTTTGGCCTTCCGAACCCGCTGCCGTGCGTTCCGGATTCCTCTACTTATGCGTGCTGCCATCGACAATTTCCACGTCCGTCGTTCTCACCGCCGTTGCCGGCGGGAACACCGCGGGCGCGCTCTTCAACGCCGCCTTCTCAAACATCCTGGGCGTCTTCCTCACTCCGGTGCTGGTTCAGCTGCTCATGCAAACGACCGGCCAGTCCAATCCGATCGGACCATTGCTCCTGAAGATTACCCTGCTCACGCTCGTCCCCTTCTTCAGCGGAATGGTCCTGCGGCGTTACGTGAAACACTGGATCGATCGTCACAAACCGTGGTTTCCCCGCATCAGCAACGCCGTGATCGTCTTCATCGTTTACACCGCGTTTTGCGATTCCGTCCGGGACCGGCTCTGGCAACAGCACGGACTCGCAATGACCGCGCAGGTTCTCCTCGCGGCAACCATTCTCTTCGCCGTGATGTCGGCCCTGGTTTACGCTGCATGCCGCCTGCTGCGAATGGACCGTCCGGATTTCATCGCCGCCTATTTCTGTTCCGTGAAGAAAACCCTCGCGATGGGTGTGCCGCTGGCGCTGTTGATCTTCGGACAGCGCGAGGATTTGCCGCTCATTCTCCTGCCAGTCATGTTCTACCATCCACTCCAGCTTTTCGCGAATGGCGTCCTGGCGAATCACTGGGCGCGGCAACACCAGGCAACCGCCCATTAAGATCGCCGCCGAGTCGAAGGGGGATTCAACCACGGATGAACACGGATGAACACAGGTAGGAATGAGATTTCAACCCTCCATCGAATCACTTGAACGACACCATCTGGTTAATCGCTCCCACTCTAGAATGTGTTCAGCCCATCCGTGTCAATCCGTGTCCATCTGTGGTTAAGAAGCAGATGCAGCGGCAGTGTTTCTTCGCGACCTTGGCGGCCTGCGCGTGAGGCCGTGTGGCATTTGCATTCTGCGGCGTTGCTGCCGCGACCATCCCAATCGCGTTGATTCGTGCGTCGCAACCGCTTCCAACGTTGCGTCCGCGAAATCCGCAAAACATACTTCGCGGCGTGAACCCCGCAGAAGAGCCCAAGGCAAGCGCGTCTGACGTTTCGCAGACGCTGGATCATTTGTTCCGCCATGAATCCGGAAAGATGGTTGCCATTCTCACGCGCATCTTCGGAGTCGAACATCTCACCCTCGCCGAGGACGTCGTACAGGAGGCGCTGGCTCGCGCGCTGCAAACGTGGCCGTTCTATGGCATTCCGGGAAATCCATCCGCGTGGATTCTCCGCACCTCGCGGAACCTCGCCCTCGACGTTGTTCGCCGTCAGAAAAACTTTCGCGAGAAGGAAAAGGAAATCATCGCACAACTGGACCGCGCCGAACCGACGCCAGACGAAGTGGCGGCGGACGATCACGAGATCGCTGACGACCGCCTTCGGCTGATGTTCGTGTGCTGTCATCCGGTCATTCCGCCCGACGCGCAAATCGCGCTGGCGCTGAACACGCTTTGCGGATTCAACGTCACGGAGATCAGCCGCGCCTTCCTCGCCACGGAAGCCGCGATGGCCAAACGCCTCACTCGCGCCAAACAAAAGATTCGCGAAGCCAGCGTGCCGTTTGAAATTCCCTCCGGACCTGAGTTGAAACCGCGGCTGGACGCCGTCTTGCACGCGCTCTACCTGCTCTTCAACGAAGGCTACAAGGCATCGGTGGGCGATGCGCTCATCCGCGCCGATCTTTGCCACGAAGCGATCCGGCTGGCGTCGTTGCTGGTGCGGCACGATTCCGGAAACACCCCGCGCACACATGCGCTGCTGGCCATGATGCTCTTGAACGCCGCGCGGCTCCCGGCGCGCACGGATGACGAAGGAAATCTGCTGCGATTGCAGGAACAGGACCGTTCGCGATGGGACGTTGCGATGATTGCGCGCGGGATGTTTCATCTGGCGCAATCCGCCGCTGGCGACGCCATCAGCGCGTACCATTTGCAGGCCGGCATTGCGGCGGTTCATTGCGCGGCGAAGGATTACGACTCCACGGATTGGGCTCAGATTCTGGCTTTGTACGACCAACTGCTCGCCTGCGAACCTTCGCCGGTGATCGCGTTGAACCGGGCGGTCGTCGTGGCGAACGTGTCCGGACCGGAAGCTGGATTGAAGGCTGCCGCAGAAATCGCGGATCGCGGCACGCTCGATTCGTATCACCTGTATCATGCGCTGCTCGGCGAACTCCAAATGAGGCTCAAGCGGCTGGAAGCTGCGGCGCCGCATTTTGCCCGTGCGCTGGAACTCGCCCAGACAACCAGTGAACGCAACTTCCTCGAACAACGGTTGCAGATGTGCGGCACTGCCGGGATTAAAACGTAGTTCAGTTGGAATTTGCCGCCAGACAAACGCGCCTTTCAGGCCGCTGCGCGCCGGTTCAGAACGATGGCGCGCTCGGAAAGGGACGCGTCACCTCCGCGCCAGAATTTCCAGGCACATGCGCGAGGCGTGATACGGCCCTTTCCATTCGCTCACTTTGGGAAGCGTTTGATCCACGCGACCATTGGGTAGAATGCGCCAGAACCATTCGCCGTTCACGCGATCGACGAGGTGCGCCTGAATGAAATCCCAGACGCGTTGCGCCGCATGAAGGAACCGCGCGTCGCCGGAAATCTCAAAGGCGTTCAAGAAACCGATCACTGCTTCCGCCTGCGGCCAGCATTCCTTGTTGGGATCGATCACCACCCCGCACTTCCCTTCGTAACAAAGCGCGCCGTTGGCATCGATGCCTTCATTGAGTGCCACGTCCGCCATGCGTGTGGCGAGTGATTGCATGCGTTTTAGAATGTCTCCGTCGCCGAGTTCCGCCGCCGCCTCACACAGCAGCCAGCTCGCTTCGATGTCGTGGCCAAAGGTGTAGGTGTTCGATCGGACGCGCCAGGTTTCGTCGAAGAAATGGTGCAAGTGCAGCGTGTGACGATCGAGAATGTGATCCTCGAAAATCAGGATCAGCTCGCGCAAACGCTGCTTCACCCGCGCGTCCGGCCAGACCCGCGCGAGATTGGTGAAAGCCTCAAGCACGTGCAGATGGCTGTTCATCGATTTCTTTTCCGCGAGATCCTTTTCACTGAGCGCAGCCTCAAGAACAGAATTCCAATCCCGGCTGCAAACTTCGAAATACCCGCCGTGCGCGGCATCGCGGGCGTGACGTTCGATCAATTCAAAAACCAACCGGGCGCGATCCAGCGCGGCAGTGGAATTGAACGCGCGATGGCATTCCGCCAATGCGTAAATACAGAAGGCCTG